>DAOTTD010000326.1:0-13506 GCA_034438015.1 Ktedonobacteraceae bacterium
CATCAGGCGCGAGTCCCCAGGGAGCGGTTAACACATTGAGCAGAATGGTGAGCAGCACGAAGAAGCGCATAGCCCCTCCCCATTCCATCAGCGCCAATTCCTGGCCGGAGTATTCCAATGTGCGTGATGCTTCGATCATGGAAAGCTCGAAGGTGCTGGAGGGATTGTCTACGGGAATGCGGCCGCTCTCTGCCAGGATGACCATAAAGAGCGCAGCGGCCAGCAGCCAATGTGCAGGATTATACAGGTAGGCCGCCGAGATGAGCGTCTGATTCACGGCGAAAGGGATCGTGGCCTGCGCGATCAGCGTGACGCCGAAGAGTACAAGTATCACGACCGGTTCCGCCAGGAAGGAAACAACGCGCGCGCGGCTGCTGCCCATGCCGCCGAACGTGCTAGCCGTGTCCATAGCGGCCAACGAGGTAAAAAAGCCCCCCAAAGAAAGAATAAAGCCGCCTGCCAGCATATCACCCATAAAGGCGTAGGGGAGCGGGTAGGCCGTCAGAACCGGGATGAGCATGGCAACGATCAGTGGAGTGATGAAGCTGAAGATGGGTGCCACGTGGAAGACCCAGGATGCGTGTTCAGAAACGACGCGTCCCTTCCGCAGCAACTTCCACAGGTCACGGTAAGGTTGCCAGATGCTCGGCCCTCGCCTGGACTGTACGATTGCTTTCAGCCGGTTGATAATGCCACGAAGGAGCGGGGCGCAGCAAAGGACGGTCGCGATCTGCAACACCTGAAGAAGAGCTAATTGCACCATGTCGACCTCTCTTGAAGACAAACATCTACGGGACAAACCGCTACGTGCGAGCAGCCAGCCCGGTGGAGAGAGGTCTGGAGAGATGTTCCGACGAAAGGGAAGGGCACATCTCACATCGGCAAATGATGCCGAAAAAGTATACAAAAGCCTCTACCTGCCTGGCATTCCTGCTCTTCGGTGGTAGAGGCTATTAGCGCGTAGCGCGTTAGGCGAGCCTCATCGCCATAAAATCCTGACTCTTGTCTGTATCTACTTGTAACGGATTATACCTGCCTCAACCACTCTCTGTCAAGCCGAACAATTCGTAGGCAGGGCTTTTTGAAAGTCGCATGCTTAACGAGCATTGGCCCGCTTGCGGCGCTCGCAGAAGGCGCGAGGAGTGACAACTCTCAAAAAGCCCTGTCACTCTTGCCTTTTCCCTTGACGCTGCCATCACCGTATGGTATGGTTACTACAGAAAATGATGTTCTTACAGCGATGAGGCTCGCTTACTCCGCCGAAAGCTTCGGCTAATAGCTTCTACTCCGATGAGAAGAACCATCGAAGGGTTCATGTCTGGGTAGAAGTTTTTTTCTGCTCGCACATGATCCAACAGAAGCGGTGAGAGCAATGGATCAGTGTAATGCTTCAGTGAAAAACAGCACGATCATTCAGGGATCGGCGGTGCGTGCTTGTGAATTGCGCCTGGAGCGGCGCACGCTCACAGCAGATGGAACGGAACGGCTGGAGTTTCTCTGTGGAGCGAGTGGGGGGCCTGAACAGGGATATGTACTCGGAGTGGCTGGAGAAGATCTCTCCTCGATGGTCGCCATCTGTAATGCTTGCCCCATTCCCGATGCTCTGGAAGGGCGCAAGTCGTGCCTGAACCTGGTTCCTGTCCGTCGATTCTCAGGTGGTCGACGCAGCTTGCCAATGATCCAGCCACATGGAGAGGCTGCTCACAGCAGCGAGCCGGTCGATGCCTACTTTCCTTGTCGCTGGTTCTATACCTTGTACAGGCAGAATCAGCCACGCGATACCTCTGTGTGTCAATCCTGCCCACACTGGTTTCCCCGTCCACCACGCGAACTCATCCCCAACTACTGGCCTGAGACACAAAAAATGCTGCGAGTTGTAAACGGAGAAGAATCAGTAGTCGGCCCTCCAACAGGATTTACTCCCGCTTCCAGAGAGCAGCCGGCCAGATCATGGTGGCAGCAGCTCTTCCGGAAGATTCACCTGTAAATCTCTACACCAGGCAGTCATGCAAACAGAGAGGGGATACCTATGGGAAAGAGAGAGATCACGGCTCAGTTCGTCGATCACCCTGTGAGCGCAGTAGTCCAGGCATTGGAGCCAGAAGCGACACGCCTGCCCGCTGAGAGGGGAGGGAAAGTCACCCGCTATGAGCTACATGGCATGACCCAGGAGGTGTTGTTCCCATGACTTTCCACAGCATACTCTTTGAAAGAACTGAAGACAGCAGCAAGAAAGAAACACTTGAAGCGCCCATCTTTTTTGTTGATTTAAATCTTGATCAGATTATAGACGCCATCACAGATGGTAGGCAGGAATATGATTTAAAACCGTTTTTTTACACTTCCTTGAACGATATCGACGCGATCACGTATCGTCATGAAATAATGCGGGATCTTGAAAATAAAATTCTGTTTGAGCATATACAATCATTTGCGCAAAAAATGCGCGCCATGCGCGAACATCTTACCCAGGCAAGCAAGTTTTCCTACAAATACCAGAAGGAAAGATGGTTTTTGGATGCGGTGGAAATGTATTGCGACGCCGTTCATGGCCTGGCACATGATTTAACCCTTGTCGATGTACAATCGCGCGGCTTTTTGGCCTTCCGCGAATATGTGACGGACTATGCCAATTCCGGCCGTTTTACATCGCTTCTAGCGGAAACGAAAAAGCTGAAAGCCGATTTGTCCGCAGTAAAATATTGCCTGCTCATAAGGGGTAACCGCATCAAGGTTCGCAAATACGAATCTGAAATTGATTACAGCGCGAATGTTGAGGAAACATTCGCGAAATTCAAACAGGGGACGGTAAAAGATTACAGGTTTAAATTTCCCACCTGGCTGGATATGGACCATGTTGAAGCGCAAATACTGGATCTGGTAGCCAGATTGTATCCCGATACATTTTTACATCTTGATGATTACTGCGCGAAAAACGGCAAGTATCTGGATGAAACGATAGCCATTTTTGACCGGGAAATACAATTTTACATGGCCTATCTGGAGTATATCGCGATAATCAAACGAGGGGGATTGAAATTTTGTTATCCGCAGATTTCCAATACATGGAAGGAAGTTTATGATTACGAAGGGTTTGATGTAGCTCTGGCCTATAAACTCATGACTGAAAACTCGTCCGTTGTCTGCAATGATTTTTCCCTGAAAGGGAAGGAGCGCATATTTGTCGTAACCGGTCCGAACCAGGGCGGTAAAACCACCTTCGCCCGCACCTTCGGACAGTTGCATTATTTGGCCAGCATAGGCTGTCCCGTCCCGGGCAGGGAAGCGCAACTCTTTCTGTTCGATAAGCTCTTTACGCATTTTGAAAAGGAAGAAAACATCAAAGATCTCAGAGGCAAACTGCAGGATGATCTGGTCAGAATTTACCATATTCTTAACCAGGCCACACCAAACAGTATTATCATCATGAATGAAATTTTCACATCCACCACAGTAAACGACGCGTTATTTTTGAGTAAAAAGATCATAGAAAAAATACTACAATTGGATGTGCTATGCGTTTGGGTGACATTCATAGATGAATTGACGTCGTTCAGCGAGAAAACCGTAAGCATGGTCAGTACGGTAGTTCCCGAAAATCCGGCAGTGCGAACCTATAAAATTGTCAGAAGGCCTGCTGATGGACTTGCACACGCGCTAGCAATTGCCGAAAAGTACCGACTGACATACCTTTATGTAAAGGAGCGTCTCAAATCATGAAGGCTTTTCTCATGTATAAAGATCATGATTTTGACCTGCAGCGGAAATTACCGCCGAATGAACAGGCGCTGACACAGGACCTGGAATTAAACACGCTGTTCAACGCCATGGCGCTCGGTGACAAATTTTTATTTGAAGTGGCAAAGAAAGCTGTTTTGTCCGGTTTAAATAATGATCTGGACACCATACGCTATCGCCAAAATATCCTGAAGGATTGCCTGAAAAATGCTTCCATTGTCAGGGATATCTACCATATCGCGGTAGAATCAATTGAAGGCGAGAAAAAGCATTATCTTGGCTTTTTGAGCAGATATCCCGATGCGCTCCTGCGTAGATCGATTGAAGTGTTGCAGATGTTTGTGGGCATCCTTAAAAAACTCAAGCATATTGCCGATGAACATGCCGATACATTCGAGTCAGAGGGCTTTACAGCGTTTTTCGCGATGCTCAACAAAGAACTTGGTGATGACTATTTCGCCAGCGTCCAAAATCATCTCAAGGCACTGGAATTCCGCGACGGAGTGTTGATGAGCGCTGAACTGGGACAAGGCAATAAAGGTACTAATTACATACTTCGTAAACCACAAGACAAGAAACAGAGTTGGATAGAGCGGATCCTTGACGAAATACCGTCCGCTGGCACCGTTTATATCGATGATCGCGATGAAAGCGGCGCCAGGACCCTGTCGGAATTAAAAGACAGGGGAATCAACCTTGTTGCCAGGGCGCTCGCCCAGTCTACTGATCATATTCTCAGTTTTTTTACTCTGTTGCGGACCGAATTGGCCTTTTATATTGGTTGTTTGAATGTATATGGGCGACTTGCCCAAATAGGGGGGCCAGTGTCCTTTCCCTGCCCATGGCTCTCAGCGAACGCAGGCATGCTTTTCAAGGATTATACGATGTCTGTCTGGCTTTAACCATGCAACGAAGCGTTGTAGGCAACAATGGAAATGCTGACGGGAAAGACCTCGTGATCATCACAGGTGCCAATCAGGGCGGCAAATCGACTTTTTTGCGCAGCATAGGTCTGGCTCAATTGATGATGCAATGTGGTATGTTTGTACCGGCTGAGTCGTTCTGTGCCAATATCTGCGAGAACCTGTTCACGCACTACAAACGCAAAGAAGATGCGACCATGAAAAGCGGCAAACTCGATGAAGAACTCAGCAGAATGAGCGCTATCGTAGACCATATAACGCCGAATTCCATGGTGCTTTTTAATGAATCATTTGCCGCGACAAACGAAAGAGAAGGCTCCGAGATTGCGCGGCAGATCATGAACGCGTTAGTAGAAAAGCGCATCAAGGTGTTCTTCGTGACGCACTTATACGAATTCGCACATAGCTTTTATGCGCAAAAAATGGAAAACGCTCTGTTCCTGCGAGCTGATAGGCAAGATGACGGAAGACGAACGTTTAAAGTAAGCGAAGGCGAACCATTACAAACCAGCTATGGCGAAGATGTGTATCACAAAGTATTTGGAACGGACCAGTAAATTCATACATGTGGATTGCAAAAAAGGAGAGAGAGACGGGGTATAATGCGTGCAAAGCTGGTAACTGGCGGTATCGCAAGCAATTTGCAAGCGATGGAAACTTTTTGAGGTTGTATACTTTCTGTAACGGTCTCAGGTTGTTTGGCCTCTCTCAAAAAAGGGGAGACCAACAATAGCAATCGACAGGATTTCGTTGCCTAGTTCTTGCTCTCTGCCCAATACGGAGGACCATATGCCGCTTCGCTTTGAACGACGCCAGAAAGTGGCCCGCTACCTTGATCCACGTACCGGCTTCCAGGAAACGACCATTGCCTGCGAAATGCGCCGGGACCCTTTGACGGGTCGCAGCGGACGGGTTGCTCATGGGCTGGGATTTCACATCCGCCCGTTGGATGTTGCGCCATTGATTGCTGCATCACAACCCTCCTGCCCTTTCTGTCCTGATCGGCTTTTCGAGGTGACTCCCACATTCCCAAGTGAGATCGTCCCTGAGGGACGCCTGAAGCTGGGAGAGGCTGTGCTTTTCCCCAACATAGTGCCGTATGATGAACATAGCGCGGTTACTGCTATGAGCCAGGAACACTATGTGCCGCTGGGAAATTTCACACATCGCCAGCTCTTTGATGCCTTCCGTGTCTGCCAGCAGTATCTGCACGCTGTCCAGCGGCACCCACAGACGACCTACGCGCTCGTCTTCTGGAATTATTTTCCCGCCTCAGGAGGAACCCAGATCCATCCCCACCTGCAGATCCTGGCGACCGATACGCCCGGCAACGCCCTCGAGGAGGAATTGACCTGTAGCGTACGCTACTCTCGTGAGCAGGGACGTTCCTATTGGGCCGATTTGCTTGTGGCGGAAGAACATCTGGGGGAGCGATGGGTGGCACGAGGAGCACACAGCGCCTGGCTTACTGGTTTTGTCTCGCAGAGTTTATTGGCAGATACGCTCATCTTGTTTCCAGAGATCCAAACGATCGTCGATCTCAGCGATGAAGGATTGGATGAGTTCTGCCGGGGATTAGGACAGGCGCTTCACCACCTCGCATCCCAGGGGGTGTACAGTTTCAATCTGGCATGGTTCTCAGGTGTGGCGGGGAGCCAGGAGATGTGTCTGCATGCCCGACTTTCTCCACGGCTCTATCTCACACCGAGCCTGTGGGGAACGGATACGACCGCTCTGCAGCATCTCTACCAGGAGCACTTCATGGTTCAGACTCCAGAAGTGGTAGCCACTGCCCTCCGGCAAGTTATACAACTCTAAGGGGTACCCATTGGACCAACATCCAAACGAAAAATCAGAAATCTAGGAAAGGAAGAGAGCTATGCCGCACATGCAAGTCTGTTCCAATTGTTGGGCAGAGAATCTTATCGATGCTCCCATCTGTGAACACTGTGGTAGACCACTTTCTGAAATCGAGCCGGTTTCCTACGACCAGAAATTGATACAGGCGCTCCACCATTCCATTCCCGAGATGCGGGAGATGGCGGCCATATTGCTCGGGCAACGCCGGAATCGGGATGCGCTCCCGGTCTTGCTGTCAAGTCTGCTCGAAGAAACCGATATCGGCATGCTCTGCGCCATCATCCAGGCTCTGGCGCAGCTTGAGGACTGCCGGGCTGTCACATCACTTGCGAAACGCCTGGCACAACCACATGCACTCGTAGTGGCACTGACCATTGTCAATGCCCTGGCAGCACTCGCCCAGACGGGATGCTGGGAAGCGCTGGATGTTCTCAAGGCTCCACCTCCTGTGTCTGAGAGGGTGGCAAAAGAGATCGCAGTGAGGTTGGAAACGCTCAATCGGTTGTATTACTGACCGGCTTTTAGCGATTCTTGACTGCTAAAGGAGCGAGGGATAGTAAAATATGGACCCAGATGGCTTTATCACTCCCTTTCTTTCCTCCTCTCATGCCTCTATATAGCAGAGCCTTTGTGCGACCCTCGTGGATGGAGGGCACTCTATCGAGTCACGTCGGTTCCTGTATACTGCGCGACTGCACGGCACCATGCAGCCTGCTCGTCGCCTCTGGGTTCCCAGCGGTGCGTCCAGCTGAGTTTTCGCCAGTACTCCTCCAGCTCCCAATGCACGACGGCTACCCGTGCGTACTGGGTGCGCAGCAGGAGCCTCACGTTGCTGGGTTCTGTGCAACGGCTGATCGCCAGGGGGAGATGACGGAAGCAGATGCCGGAGGCGTCTTCGTAGCAGCGCGCGATGCCCGCGTCGCCCAGCGTGCGATCCAGCAAGTCAGCCAGACGATCCGCGTGCTCGCGCTGGAACCGACAGGCCGGACACAGGTGCGTCCGCATCATCGGCTCACGCAGCTCAGCCAGACGTTGCGTCATCGACCGCCTGCCCTCCGCTACGCCTTCCCAGAGCGCGTGCCAGCGAGTTACACGTGGCGTCCGCTGCCGCGCGTTGAGCATGCCGTGCCAGCATCTCATCACAAAGAACGTCGACGGCGGCTGATCTAAGCCAGAGATCAATGCCTGCACTCTGCCCATCCAGTACGCAGAGACGCTCCTGAGCAGGGCCCCGACGGCCTTATTGTCCCCAACTCGGATAAAGTACCACAGATGGCTCCGGCACAGCCAACGGACGTCGTCGCCCGCCTGGGATGGCGTCCTTTCCGACAGCTCCTGTGAGAGCCAGGGCAGGTATGTAGCCACCGTGGCCTCCTCCTCTTGACAGAGTAGACAACCAGATGCGTTGAGTCGTGCCCCCACGTTGGCAACTGCAGGTGACCATGAAGACTGTTCCGTGGGCAAGTTGTCATTTCCCGCCATTCCCTGTGCATCTCGCACCCTTATCGAGTCCGTGACTCGTGTGTCTGCCGGATCTGTCATGGGTGTCCGTGACGGCGGCGCGAGGAAAGCCTCGTCGGAGGTGGCTCCGAGGAGAAGCCTGACGAGCTCGGTCGGTTCGGCACCGGTGTCATACTCCGCCAGAGCTGCCGCCAGCGATGCAAGCTGGGCGTGCGCGAGCAACTTTGCGGCCTCCCAATCGAGAGACGGGAGCAGGCGTACGAAGTGTGGCAGGCACAAAGCCGATGAGTGCAAGATGGCGGCGCGCACCTGACTATCGGTGAGCCCCACCGACAGACCACGAGCGATCCAGGATACTGCCGCCTCCTGGTGCTCGCACGCTAAGCAAGCGGCATGTGGGCGTATCCGGTCGGCCAGCGCCCCTGGGAGCGCGGACGATTCACGCGCTGCCGACCTCACCACGTTGACAGCGGAGGCGAGCAGATCCCGGTACACCGTCGACACGAGATGAGGGGGCGACGAGATGGCGACGAACTGGCGGGTGTGTTCCGGACAGAAACCGTCGCCTCCTGCATGCGTTGGATGATCGACGGCTCGTGGTATTGCTCGATCATATACCAGGCGAAGAACCGGTCGACTGCAGCGTGCGCGGCGCGGCAGATGATACACCCGGGCTCGCGCGCCAAACGCAGGAGCTCGCTCCGCTGGATGTTGTCGAGAATGGATCGACCCATGGTCTGTACGTCTCTCCTCCCTGTTTCTCTCAGGCACCTGGACATCTCCATGACTCCCCAGCCGACGACTCGACTGCGGCTGGTCGTGACGGCACCAGATATCTGGCCGTGCAACGGAGTGGTAGCTCATCAGGTGTGGGCCGCCGCCGTACACATTACCCTCTGATATCGCCACTACACTGTTCCTTGATCGGCCATCATGGCACCACCGCGCGCTGCGCGCTCGCCAACCAGTTGGACCAGCGCACGCCGCCACGCGTCCGCTTCCTCCTGGTGCAAGAGTCCACGACGGAGCGCGTCGCGCTTGAGCGTGTAGCTGCGTAGATCGTCGACAAGGTTCTCGAGCCGTCGCACCTGCTCACGCAGCAAGAACTCGACGACCACACTGCGCTCGGTGGTCCCATCATCACTGTGCTCCATGTGAGCGAGTGCCACCTGTAGATGGGGAAGACAGAGTCCTGCGGAGGATACATAGTCTGCCCGGCCCTCTGCTGTGGCCAGACGGGCGAGGAGTTGCTCGAGCTGCTCGGCGGCTGTCTCGCGCACGAGGCGGCACGCTGCGCACGTTGTGGTGTCTGCGAGGAGGGCCGCGAGAGGCGCAGCCGCGTGCTCGACCGCGCGCTCAATCAGACGAGACAGCTCAACTGCCAACGTCTCGATCAGCGGCGCATAGCCCTCGCTGATCCCCTGCGGCGAGGCCATCTCTTGAAACTGCCATGTATGCACGGGGCACAAGCCGCGCTCGGCTGCGAATGTGAGCTGTGCCGTGGTGTCCGTGGCGAGCGTGTATTGCCACTGCGCGAAGAACGCAAAAAGTGCCTGCCCCTGTGCCGTACAGATCGGACAGGTCCGCATGCGCGCGTTTGCTTGCCCACCGCCCGCCCTGCGAGCTGGAGATCGGCTCGTGGCAATCGCCTGATCTATGATGCGCGGATCAGCGGCTGTCGGCCCTGCCGCATTGTGCACGGCAGATAGGGGTGCCCCGGCTAGCAGCGACGCACGCAAGGACTCCATGGTTCGCCGCAGCTCGAACGCGCTTCCAGACGGCTCGATCTCGCCGTCGGACGGTGTCGCGGCGAGCGTCGGGTCTGCCTCGGCGAAGAGGTGCAGGGCGCGATCCAGGACGGACACGAGAAAGGTGCGTCCCTGCGCCTCGGCGAGAAACGCAGTGAGTGTCTGCTCGAATGATGCGAGCCCACTCCGATGGATGCTGGCATCGTCGTGGTTGAGCTTAGCTGCGAGACCATCGCGAGCAGAGAGCGGATAAAGGCGAGCATCTCCTGCTCCCAAGAGCTGCTCCACGCGTGTACGAATGTAGCCGAGCACTTCCCCGCGCTCCGTGTCGCCAGGCATGTCCATTTTGTTCACCACGACGAACAGTTGGTGCACCTGCCCTCGAATGTCGACGAGGAAGCGTTCCTCTGCTTCGGAGAGCGGCGCGTCGACGCTCGTGACGAAGATCACCGCGGCCATCTGCGGCAGAAACGCGTAGGTGGTCGCGGTATTTTCGTGGCGCGCCGATCCGATGCCGGGCGTGTCGATGAAGTACAGGCCACGCCGCAGAAACGGCAGCGGCAACTCCACGCGCGCTTCAAGGAGCCCCTTCTCGTTGCCGGGATTGCCGCGTTCAGTGATAAAGTCCGCCAGTTGTGCCAGCGGGATTTCCTGTTCCAACGCCCACCCCTTGCGGCGAAGCACCACGCGCTCGGTGGACCCATAGCAGAGCGTGGTGATCGCTGATGTCAGGGGCAAGAGTCCCGTGGGCAAGAGATCGCGCCCGAGCACCGCATTCATCAGAGTACTCTTGCCGCGCTTGAACTGGCCGACCACCGCCAGATTGAAACGATCTTCGGCAAGCTGGACCACCAGTGCCTGGCAACGCTCGGCTGCTTCTTGCGCTCCGTGCGCCTGGAAGAGCTGCTTCGCGGCGCGGACCGATGCGGCCACCTCCTGCTTCGTGAGTGTGTAGTGCCGTAGGGAGGAAACCTTATCATTGTCAGCGCCTGGTAATGCTCGCTCCACGTGATCCTCTCCTTTGCAATGATGGGCAGCGGCTCCAGCTACCCTCTGCTTTACTTGCAACAGGCAGTTTGGGAGGCTATCTCTTCGACCGTCTACATGATCGTCTGTTAAAGGGAGTGGAATCGTCTCCTTCTGGCTCAATACAACGGTGGGGAAAGAAGGCGATTCCAGGAATCGACCTGCGTTTCAACGCACAAAAAAACTTCTACCACACAAGCAGGGTAGGACGCATCCGGTACTTCTGCATTATGGGTAGAAGCTATTAGCCTTGCAGCTTTTTGCGAGCTTCATCGCATGATCAATTCTTCTCAAGAACAGTATACCGAACAGGAACTACAAGTGTCAAGGACAATTATGCCTGACCCTTTGTGTACAGTGCGGGGACGTTATAGAACGCATGGTAGCCTGCATAGCGTGCTGTTTTTGCTCCGAGTTCGTCTTCGATCCTGAGCAAGCGATTATATTTCGCGATGCGTTCACTACGTGCAGGTGCCCCCGTTTTGATCTGTCCAGCGTTGGTCGCCACCACGAGATCGGCAATCGTCGTATCTTCGGTTTCCCCTGAACGATGCGACACGACGTTGGTAAAGGAAGCACGTGTGGCAATCGCCATTGTCTCCAAGGTCTCCGTCACCGTGCCAATCTGATTGAGCTTGATCAAAATCGAGTTGGCCGAGCGTTCCTCAATACCTCGCCTCAGACGTATGGGATTAGTCACGAACAGATCATCGCCCACAATCTGCACCTGGTTGCCCAAACGCTGATTGAGTAGCGTCCATCCTTCCCAGTCGTCTTCGGCCAGGCCATCCTCTAACGAGATAATGGGATACTCGTGAATCCATTGTTCATACAGATCAACCATCTCACGAGCCGTGAGCGTGCGACCCTCGCGGGCCAACACATACTTGCCATTCTCGTAGAACTCGCTAGCGGCAGGGTCTATCCCCAGGGCGATTTCACTGCCCGGTTTGTAGCCCGCTGCCTCAATGGCTGCTACAATGACTTCGAGCGCCTCCCGGTTCGACCCAAGCGAGGGAGCAAAGCCACCTTCATCGCCCACGTTCGTGTTCAGCTTTTTGCTGCTCAACACTTTCTTCAGGCTCTGATACACTTCCGACCCCATACGCAGCGCCTCATGAAGGGTCGGGGCTCCGACAGGTAAGATCATGTATTCCTGCATATCGGTTGAATTGGCAGCATGTTTGCCTCCGTTCAAAATATTCATCATGGGGACAGGAAGCGTCCGTGCCGAGACACCACCTAAATAACGATAAAGCGGTTCCTGGTGCGCGGCGGCAGCGGCTTTTGCGATGGCGATCGAGACACCCAGAAGAGCGTTGGCCCCCAGATGACCTTTATTTGCAGTTCCATCCAGTTCAATCATCACGTTGTCAATCGTCACCTGGTCCGTCGCATCAAGACCAACGACCACCTCGCTAATAGCGGTATTCACATGCTCGACAGCCTTCGATACACCTTTTCCTCCATATCTGCCCTTCTCCCCGTCTCGTAATTCTACTGCTTCATGGGTGCCGGTGGATGCTCCTGAAGGAACACCAGCCACGCCACGACTGCCTCCGACAAGTAGCACTTCCACTTCAACGGTGGGATTCCCACGCGAATCAAGAATTTCTCGTGCAACCACTTCTTCAATTGTTGTGCTTCCACTCATGTTGTCAGACATCATTAACCTCCAAGGTAACTAAAAAATACTTCACGGCCACGACCTGATTTTGTGCACCTCTACAAGATGGAATCAGGACCTCACCTTGATCCTCCCTCTCATCGATGCAACGTATTTCGGGATGTGTGTGGCGGACCAGTAGGAAAAGGAAGAAGGAATGAGCGTGTCTCACTGCCACCAAACCACTGCACAGCATCAAACCAGGAAAAACGAGTGGCATCCAGCATCCAGATCGCACGACAGAGTGGGCATCCCCACTGCTGCATACAGTCTTGTAAGGTCTGTTGCTGCAACTCAGCAAGCGACATACTGCTCTCCCGAAGTTCGCCGCGACGGGAGGATGTAGGCAGAAAAAAACTTCTACCAGGCATGTACCATCCGCGCGGTTCTCTTGCTCAAGTAGAAGCTATCAGCCGATTCAATCGGCGCACCAGGTGAGCCTCATCACCATAATCTCTTCTCAACATACCACGCGTGGAGGGGAACGTCAAGCAAGCACTGCTAGTAGTAGGGCTTTTCAGTTTTCCCAAAGAAGGTGTAAAAAAAGAGTCTTCCTCGTAGAATACAAAAATCCAAGAACACTGCAAGGAAGGACTCACATGGACTATAGCACATTGCTTCAAGAACAAAGAACGCTTCCTGACCTGGAACCCGTTGTGATCAACTCGCTGTATACTGCTTTTCAAGGTCTTGCCGACCCACGCAAAAGGAAAGGGAAACGCCATGAACTAGCGGTCCTGCTCACGTCGTTGGTGCTGGCGAAATTGGCAGGTGAAACGAGCTTGAGTGCCGCGACCCAATGCTTGCCGTTTCCAATGTTGCCGCCCAGATGCGCGAGTTTGCGGCATTCCCCGAGCAAGCTCTTCAGTTCTTGCTGCTGGGATTGGAAAACTGAAAAGCCCTGGGATTTCAGTCACCCCCTTGACGCTCCCATCATGGCGTGGTATGTTTTCGATGAGGAAATGATGCTCATACTGCGATGAAGCTCGCACACCCTGCCGGAAGCTCCGGCTGATAGCTTCTACTCTGACGAGAAGAATCATTAATCGGTTCATGTCTGAGTAGAAGTTTTTTCTGCCCAGAC
>DAOTTD010000327.1:0-7196 GCA_034438015.1 Ktedonobacteraceae bacterium
TCACGTTTGCGCAGAGTTGGCAGCGGTTAGGGAGGGTGGTTCGCCATCGGTGCGGCTCTCTGTTGTGGGTACGGGCGCATACACGGCTAGGATGGGCGCGTGCGCGGTGTGTGGAATATCGAGATGCTAATGACCTGGACCATTCGTTGGTTCTGTTTCATTGTCCGGCGTGTCAGCAACCGTTGCGGCTCTGGTGGAATGAGCAGGAGCAGGGCGTGTATGAGCCGTCGATGGTGGCGATAGCTGGTGGGCCTGATGAACACGCGATTACGACAATGCATTGCATGCTCTGTGCGGAAGTCGTCTATGGAGTTGATGAGATACGGGGACTGGTGGCAGGTGATGAGCGGTGCAGGGTCCTGCTCTATCCTGGGGGATGGCGTGTGGTGCTCACGCTGCTGCATGTGGGGGCATCGGTGTTGCACGGCTGGTCCTGTGGATATTGTGGAACGTTGTTGTGTGCATGTGGATGTGTCGATGAATGAGAAGAGAAAGTCACTGTTTAAACGGTGACTTTTCTTTTGTATGGAGGTGGTGTATATGGAGAAGTGTCGTTGCCTGGGAATGTGTTGTGTCTGCGATAAGCGTGGTGCACCGCTCTATCGTTGTATGGGCTGTGGGCATCGCTTTTGCTTTACCTGTGTGCATCGTCTTGGGGAAAAGTGGGCGTGTGTCTCCTGCATGTCAGTCTGGTTGGAGATGATGACGCACATGGATCTGCCTGTATTGGTGGCTCGCTGGTTTAATGAGGTGACGTTATAGCTGGTCTGGTTGGGGGTGTTTTATGAGACTTGATGAGGTAGTGAGGCACTATCTTAATGATGCTAGGCTGAATAATCGGACTGATAATACCTTGACGATTTATCGGCATAGTCTTTCTGTTCTGCTTCGTTTGCTTGAGCAAGGAATGAAGGACGCTAAAGGTGGCTTGTTGTCTATAACTGAGCTTGAGCAAGTGACGATTTTTCATCTTCGTGAGTGTGTTCGTCTTTTGTCTACCTCCTTGGCTTTTGAGGATAACCGTGTAGATAGGCCGGTATATAGGAGGGGGCGTAAGCCTGTAAATGGTGCTACGCTCTCGGTGACTTCTATCCGTTCATATGTTCGTGTCTGGAAGGCGTTTTTTCATTGGTGCTATCAGGAGGAATTAGTGGAGAGTAACATCGTTGCCCGTCTGAAGATGCCTAAACCTGAGAAGCGTGTTATTGTTGCCTTTACTACTGAGCATATAGAGAGGATGCTTGCTTCATGTGATACCTCTACTGATCTCGGTTTTCGCGATTATGTAATAGTGATGTTACTTCTTGATACAGGAATGCGCCTTTCGGAAATTTGTGGTTTGCAGGTTAGTGATATCCATGATGAGTATGTAAAGGTCTTTGGGAAAGGACGAAAAGAGCGGGAGATAGGCATATATCCAGAGGTGGGCAAGTTGCTCTGGAAATATGTACATAAATATCGTAAGCCTGCTAATGCTGATGAGACTGCGCTTTTTATAGGTCGTCATGGTGAGGCATTGCAGGTTGGTGGTGTCAAGCAAGTGATTGAGCACGTGAAAGAGGTGAGCGGTATTGGAGGGGTTCGCGTTTCTGCTCATACGTTTCGGCATACGTTCGCTAAGATGTACCTGGATCAAGGGGGTGAGCTGTTCAAGCTTTCGCGTGAGTTGGGCCATAGTGATATCCAGGTGACGGCGAGGGAGTACCTGGCGGATTTCGCAAGTTCTGAGGCTCGCAAAGATCACAATTCTTACTCTCCTATTGCACATCTGCACTTGAAGAAACAGAAACAGCGTAAGCGGAAGAGGGAGTAAAATTTGGACATTATAGAGGTTTGGGGCCTGTTTCTAACTGCTATAACATCTTCAAAAACGTGCAAAATAACCCCGTTAAGCACTTCAATTAGTGCTTGGCGGGGCTTCTTTTTGTCCCGCTTCTCAAGCCTTTTCGTTTAAGTATCTAGATTCTCTGGACGCGTTGGCGTATACTACCTCTGTATGCTATAATACCTTAGTAAAGAGGTCGGAATTAAGGTCTTTTAATCCTATAGTTCAATCCAAGACAAGGAGAGCGGCACGCGGATCATCTCTATTTTCCATTGCTGTGCCGCGCGTGAGGATAAGAAATATGGCGGAAACGATTACTGCCGACATGGTTATACATGATGTCGTGACGAAATTTCCAGCGACCGTGAAGGTCTTTCATGGGCACGGATTGCCGTGTACGGCCTGCGCCGTGGGCTCGCGCGAAAGCGTCGCGGGCGGCGCGCGCACCCATCGCTTTACCCCTGAAAAGCTCGATCTGCTGCTGAAGGATCTCAACGCCTCGATCAACGGGCAGCCCATCTCGGTGGCCCCGAAGAAGGCGCCTGTGGGACGCGGCGTCCCCCTGACGATGGCACCAGCCGGCGAGGACCGCAAGATCAAACAGGTGATCGCCATTATGAGCGGCAAGGGCGGCGTTGGCAAATCCCTGGTGACCGGTCTGCTGGCCGTCTCGTTGCGTCGGCAGGGACTGCGCGTCGGCATCCTGGACGGCGATATCACCGGCCCCAGCATTGCTCGTATGTTCGGCACAAAGGGCCAGCCTACGAAATCTGCCAGCGGCGGCATTGATCCGCTGACGAGCAGGGGCGGCACCAAAGTGATGTCGATGAATATGTTCCTGGAGAACGAGAGCGATCCCGTCGTCTGGCGCGGCCCGATGATCTCCAGCGCGATCAAGCAATTCTATAGCGATGTCGATTGGGGCCAGCTCGATTACCTGCTCGTGGACCTGCCTCCCGGCACCTCGGACGCGCCGATGACCGTGCTGCAATCGCTCCCGGTCGATGGCATCGTGATCGTCTCTTCACCGCAGATGCTCGCGACGATGGTTGTGATGAAATGCATCAATATGGTCCGTCAACTGAAGGGCGTGATCGTCGGCGTGGTCGAGAACATGGCGTACTTCAAGACTCCCAATGGTGAGCGTTACGAGATCTTCGGCCCCAGCAATGGTACAGAGCTAGTGTCGATGACGGGCGCGCCATTGCTCGGTCATCTGCCCATCGATCCAGAGCTCGCGGCGCTCTGCGATGCCGGGCGCGTCGAAGAGTACTACGCTGATGCCTACGAGGAGCTGGCGACAAACTTCGTCGATACGCTGAAGATTAAACGCTAGCACATTATGCCAGAACTACCTGAAGTTGAATATACGGCGCGCCAGTTGCGCACGGAGATCGTGGGTGCCGCGATCACTAAGGCTCATATCTTCTGGGAGCGCACTATCGGTCATCCCGCATTGCCCGATTTTTTGCTGGAGATCAGCGGACGGCGCATCGAAGGCGTGCGGCGGCGCGGCAAATTCCTGCTGCTCGATCTGAGTGGGGAGCTCTTTCTTGCCATTCACCGGCGCATGACGGGCAATTTGCTGCTGCTTCCACCGGGCTGGCGCATCGATACCAGCCTGCAAACGGGCGATCCGTTGGCCTGGAGCATACGCGGTCCAACCTTCTTGCCAGAGATTCCCACTGATAATTCTTATAGTCGAGGGCTACTACAGTACTGCCGCGTCTGCTTCGATTTCGCCGATGGTCGCCGCCTCCTCTTTACCGATCCGCGCAAGTTCGGGCGCATCGAGCTCTGGCCACGCGAGCAGGAGGCACAGGCTTTAAAAGACCTGGGGCCGGAACCTTTGGGTGCCGAATTTTCTGTGGCATACCTCTCAGAGGCGCTGGCGAAGCGGAGAACCGGCATCAAGCAAACGCTGCTGGATCAGACGGTGGTCGCGGGCGTGGGGAACATATACGCGGACGAGGCCCTCTTCTACGCGCACAACCATCCTTTGCGCAGCAGCGCATCGCTCACGCCGGACGAGGTCCGTGCGCTCCATGAGGGCATTGTCACCGTACTGACGCTGGGCATCGAGCACGGAGGAACCTCCTTCAACGACTACCGCGATCTCTGGGGCGAGGCCGGTGACAACTACGATCATGTCTATGTGTACAAACAAGAGGGCAGGCCATGCCGGCGCTGTGGTGCGCAGATCGAGCGCCTCGTCATCGCTCAGCGTAGCGCCCATTTCTGTCCCACCTGTCAGCGGCTTACTGCGGAGTAAAAAAAGCATTCGCGCACTGTACCGTCGCCCCACCTGTGGTGAAGGTGACGTCGATGGTCGCCGGGACCCCTTTCGGCTGACGACCTTGCAGTGGCAGCGTGAAGGCGACCATGCCGCCATTATCGCTCTTTGGCTGCTGGCCGATGGTGACGTCGCCGCCCGCGAAGTGGATGGTCGCGTTGGCGGTTGCCCCTGCGACTCCGCCTATGTTCTTCGTCAGTTTCGCGTATACCCGGATCGTACTGAACGCGCCCGGCGCATTGTTCGATGACCATGCCCCGCAACGATAGGGCGGCACCGTCGGCAGCGGCGTCTTCCCCTGAAACGACTGACTGATGGTCACGGTCTGTTGTGGCTTGATCTGATTGACCGTCGGCCCACAGGCAACCGCCAGCAAGAAGACGCTCAACAGCGCCATGCTATATATAAATTGGTAAATATTTTTCCTGATCATACGATATCTGAATGTAGCATCCAGCTCCCTGCTAAGAAATAGCGGCCTGCTATCTCTACCTGTTTGAAGGTCATTTCCGCCCTGTCTCCTGGACGAGAGACACGTACAGTATAGTGCCGTGTTTTAAAAACTATGGACAAACATAGCCAAATATGGACTTTTATTCCACATTTTCAGCTTTCCTCAAGCTTGGAAGACACTCTTTCCCTCTCTCTGAGACAGTCTTGGAAGGACGTTATCATTTTCGATGGATTTGGTTGTCCTAAATCTAGCTCGAACGCTCTCCTTCCTATGTCGTATCTGGGGGCAAAGTACAGATGGCGTATCAGATGCCATCCTTCCTCACTATCCGCATAAGCATAAATCTTTGATATTCTACAATTCGAGCATTGATCACACCAATAGTTGAAGATGCTTTTGATCAATCCTCTGAGATGACTTTGATGCTCTGACCTGATCACTACCGAGGCTGCATAGATAGTATATTCTTTTCCGTCTTCATAGATCAATATATGTTCTGGTTTGATGTCTCTTTCATGCATTTCTCTTCGTAGCAGTTTAAAGATGGTTTCTTCTACCATCGGTATCATCGTGATATACCCCCAAATATCCTTCCTATCCTGTGTATTGTAGAGTATGCGGCATATCCTTGGGTTCTTCGACCACCACCCATAGGATATGGAAAGATCCAATGATTCGGATATACCATACATTTGATAATCTAACACTAGTAGGTACGGCAAGTCGTTTTCATTAAACCAGTCCGTTTTACTTTCATCTTCTTTTGCTGCTTGTATCGCTTCTAAGCGTTTTCTGCTCTTTACCTTCTGATACTCTATAATCTTCTTTATATCTTCCTTGCTATATAACGCTCCCCTCTCCCTATCATCTGGTAAGATTTTCCTGATTTTCTTCTCTCGGGCATGGCGGTAAAAGGTATTTTCTGATAATCCGGCTTCAGTGTATAGCTGAATGCCTTCTTCTGCACTGATCATGTTTTCCGTATCGTCAGCTTTCTATCAACTTTTATTTTAGTGCTTATATGGCAGTAATTGTAGCACAGTTCTTAGTATAAGACAAATGTTAGTTATTAACACTTGATATGAAAGTTAATGTTTGTTATAGTTTCTATGTGGTAGCTGTTAAGTAACGCTAGAAATTAGTAATCATCAGAGTAGTACGTCCCCGTGGAAGTGCCAGCGTGTTCGAGACGCTGGCACGAGAAAAGTCTAGTCAGTAAAGTCCAACCTAGACTCTCTCATCGGGTATGGTACCTGTATGGGAGTCTAGTGTCAAGCACGCCCATGGAGGGTACTATTTATGGGTAAACACGAAATCTCTGCGATCCGAACCGCAGGTGACTACGACTACACCTGTGACCTCAGACACCTGCCTCGTCTCTCTGACGAGGAACGTGATCACCTCGTTGCCTTCCTTGCAGAAGTACAAGCAGGCCGCGTTCCGCCCCACGCTGCCCGACAAGCGCAAGAACGCCTCATCGAGGGGCATCTCTGGTTAGCTTCCGTCGTCGCCTGGGAATGGTGCCCCAAAGAGCGGCGTCCGCTCATCCCCGATCTCATTCAGGAGGCCAGCCTTTGCCTCGTGCAGTTTGCGGCGTCCTTTGACTACACCGGCGGCGAGAACTTCACCGCCTGGGCGACGGTTGCCTTGCGTGATCAGGTGCGGCGCGCCATTGGGGATGATCGCTTCGTGAGCGTTCCTCGCTCGACTCGCTCGCGCCTGCGCAAGGCTGGGCACCTCGCAGACCTGGGCGCCTTCCAACCACTGAGCCTGGATGAGATCCACATGGAGGATGAGGAATGTACGCTCTATCGTTTCATCCCCGAGCCAGAGGTGCCCTACCGCGATCTACAGCAGGACGTGCGGAAACGCGCTATCCTTGAAGCGTGGCTGGCACAACTGTCTCCTTTTGCACAACAGGTAATCCGTCTTTCCTATGGACTCTGCGACCAGGACGGACGCGCGCAGACCCCTGGCGAGATTGCGGCCACGCTTGGTGTCACGTCCGAAAATATCTCCTCTATTAAACGTTCTGCACTGCTCAAGCTCAAAGCGATTGCTCAGGGACGGGCCAGGGAGCAAAGAAAGCGAGCAGGAGCATCGTCACGACAGCGTGCCATCGCACCTGCATCTCGTGCGACCGAGAAACATGCACAACTGGAACGCGCTGCTCTTTACTTGCAGCGCGAGGGTCAGCCGATTACCACGGCCCACCTGGCACGACTGGCCCAGGTGTCGTTTCCCACGGCGGACAAGTTTCTGCGACGACGAGCACATTCTGCCGGTGGTGTACTGCAATCGTGTGCTGAGCGGTTGGAAGCAGCGTTCGCCTGCCTGCAAACTTCAGGGAAGCGCATCACCGCCTATGCCCTCTCGAAGCAGGCCGATGTGCATGTCCAAACGGCACAGCGCTTTCTTGAGCAAGGGGTGTAAATGCTGATTGAAGAGTGAGCCATCTGCTACTCTGATATCATTGGCCGCTTGCCTACAAAAACATGACTTTGCTGTCATCGGGAAAGCAGGAGCGATGCGCCTTCCTTGCCTTCTCGCATGTCTCAGCCAGGTCGTGATCACCTGGAAAGCGGACAATAATACTCACTAGCAAGTGGCTCATTCTTCCGATA
>DAOTTD010000328.1:0-54626 GCA_034438015.1 Ktedonobacteraceae bacterium
GAGGAGATCGGGAAGGTCCGGAAAGAGTATCATAGAAAAATGTGTACCTCGAGACATAGGTATCTAGAAAAATTGTTCAACTTCGTAGTCTATCACATTTGACATCAGCAAGGTTGCGTAAGAACCAGAATATCGGAGAAATGACAGTAACCTGTGAGCGTATCTGTCATTAGCGGCACAATGAAGATGGGGAGGTGTTTTCAGCCGCTGAAAATACTATTGATGTCCACATCTTCATGACAGTACTACCAGACAAGTGAAAGGAAACCGCTCATGAAACTCTTACATTACCTCTTATCTCCTACCGTCCTTCTCATTGTATTGACATTGGCGGCGTGCGGCAGCTCCTCTACCACAACGAGCACAACCGCTTCAAGTTCCCCGAGCACGAGCGGAACGTCGTCCAGCAGCGCGACGGGAACGATTCTTCACACTGCATCAGCCACGGTCCGTGGAAAGACTGTTACGCTGCTTACGAACGCCCAGGGATTGACCCTCTATTACTTCAAAGCGGATACGCCAACCACCGCAGCCTGTACAGGAGGATGCGCCTCGACATGGCACCCTTACCTTGCTACTGGCACGGGCACACCGAGCAGCGCGACCACGCTAACGGGGAAGCTCGCCGTTCAGACTACCGCGAACGGCCAACAGGTCACATACAACGGCCACATGCTTTATACCTATTCGGGAGATACTGCTCCCGGTCAGACTAACGGTGAGGGGATCGGCAATAAGTGGTTCGTCGCCACCAATGACCTGGCAGCGAGCAACGGGCAGCCGAATACGCCTTCTGGCAGCAACAAATACGGGTATTAGCTCAGTTTTTGTGACCATCCAGAGCGGGTGCTAGCGTTCCACGACCGCATGGAAACAACAGAGCACGCCTCTGTAAATGTCAAACGTCTTTGCGGAAAGCTTCGGGGGCGAGCCTTTTAGCCGGGCGAACGCGCCTCCTCAACATCATCTTTGAAACGATAGCCGACGCCTGGGACGGTGAGGATGAAGCACGGCTGATCGGGCTGCGGCTCGATCTTGCGCCGCACCTGGGCAACGTAGACATGCAGGCTGTGGGCACGGCTGTGGGCCTCGGCTCCCCAGACCTGGGTCAGGAGCATCTGGCGCGTCAGAATCTTGCCGCGATTAGTGATAAAGACTTTGAGCAGATCGTATTCAGTCGGTGTCAATGGAATAAGGTTCCCATCGAGCTGCACGAGCCGGCGCGCGAAGTCGACGTTGAGCGGCCCAAGTTGGAAATGTGGATCTGTTCCAGCCTGCACCTGCGCAACGTGGCGCAGCGCGACCCGGACACGGGCAAGCACCTCGTTCACGCCGAAGGGCTTGAGGATATAATCGTCGGCCCCCATATCCAGCGCGCGCACGCAGTCCTCTTCTGCATCCTTGACCGACAGAATAATGATCGGTAGATTCGACTCCATACGAATACGCTGGCATACCTCCAGGCCGCTTATCCCTGGCAAAACGAGATCGAGGAGCATTAGATCGGGCCGGCGCTGCGCGGCAACTTCGAGTGCCTCTTCGCCACTACGCGCTGTAAACACTTTGTAGCCGTGAGCGACAAGGCTGCGCTGCAAGGCACGGATTATCTCTATTTCATCGTCAACCACGAGAATATGGGCACCACTCTTGCTCATACAAGTATCCATTCCCGCTCGCAGAAAGCATGCAGAGCCGTTTGCCCTGCTTATGGAGAGACATAAAACCCTTTCTATGGCTATAGTATAGGGCGACGATACTCAAATTATGTTCTAGATTATGAGGAAATTGCTCAAGGATCGCTCAAGATCAATGAGGCAAACCACCAGGATACGCTCTGAAGAGATGATTATTGATTTCTACGTAGTTTCTCTTTGTAAACACGAAGAGTCGGCCAGACTACATTTTTGCTCTCTGTTATGCTTATAAGAGGAAGGAGTTTTTCACACATGTTTCGTTCGCAAGTTGAAAAGATTTCTGGTGTGCGCAAAATCACGTTATTGAGCGCTAATGCTCCTGGCGACTTTATCTTTGCCCTCTCTGCAGTGGAGGCTCTACGCGCCATCTATGCGAGCACCGAAATTATTCTCCTTGCGCAAAAGGAGGTGATATCAGCTGCGTTGAATTTATTCTTTATGAAAACTCCACGTCTCGCTAACACAAAAAGAAGATCGATTTTTTGGTGTCGCGTGTTATAGTGGAGAGAAGAAGATGTAAAGTGATGTATGTCTTTCAACATAGATCACATAAATAGAAGCGGTATCTTACTATACAGAAAAGGGAGTATTCTATGCCACGTCAAGCTTTAAAACCCTCGTATGATCAGGAAGAAGAGATGGAGCAAGGGCCAGTTTCAGCGAAAAATGACCTCTTGACGATCCGCGAAGTGGCGCAGCGGCTACGCGTCGATACGACAACCGTGCGTCGCTGGATCTCACTGGGTCTGCTAGAAGCAATCATCCTTCCTCATCGTGGGAAGAGGCAGGCATACCGGGTGCGCAGGAGCACCCTGGACCACCTCTTGAAGGCAGGACCTTCCCTGCTCGATGCTGTACGGTCAGAGCAGAACTAACAGGATCATAGAGGCCACATGAGTTATCCCGAGCTTTTGTTTTCCCGACAAAAGTTCGGGAACAGCGCGGAGGCAGAGCAGGGTGAAGCTAGCGTAAGAGGGAAGATGGTGATAACAACTGAATCAGGATACGCTCGCTTCGTAGGGGCCAGACGCGATACGTCTCCGACCGTCCGTGACCGGGCAAAGGCATATCACATCTACGAACCTTTACGTGTCCTGATTCAGTTGTTACCACCCTCGAGAGAGAAAGTGAAAGGAAACTAGAGGCCATACTAAAGAGACGACATAGAAAAAGAAACACGAGAGGGCTTAAGCATCAAGCCGCCTCAAGTTCTCGCGTAAATTTAATTGTTGCCTCACCACTGAGCACCAGATTGCCATGTTGATTTGAGCATTGGGTGTGCAGCGTGATGATGCGTTTGTCTTCGCGCACGGCAACTACCTTGACCAGAACAGTTATCTCATCGCCAATGTGAATAGGAGCGAGGAACTTCAGAGTCTGCCCCAGGTAAATACTGCCAGGTCCGGGGAGTACATTGCCCAGAACGGCTGATATTAACGACCCGATGAGGAAACCATGTGCAATACGTTTTCCAAAGAGCGAGCGCTCAGCGTATTCCGCATCAAGATGAATAGGATTTCTGTCGCCACTTACCTCGGCAAAGAGCGCGATGTCGTGCTCTGTGATGACCCGAGAGAGGGTCGCCTGCTCTCCTATCGCCGGTAATGGCGCTAACTTCTTCGTAGACTGGCTCATACCTTCATCCCCTGATAGAACACCAATATCACTCGAGCGTACGACTGGTCGCTCAACTATTGTGATAACCTGCACCCCAACAACGTCTAGCCCCGACTATATGAATCATATGCATCTGCTGACACCATTGTCGTTATTTTGCATATATATGCAGTATACATATATATGCACAGCTTGTCAAGGGCTGTGGGTAGCAATTCTGTGAGGAGAAAGAAAGATGTTCCAAAGAGGACTCGGAATGGTACAACAAACAGGTCGTGCGGCAAAGAGGTTTCCAGCCGCGCGACATGGGTGGGAATCGCTGCATCTCATATGTGTTCCTTGATAAAACCGATGTGGCACCACTTGACATAGGTGCAAATTGCACCCTATAGTATAGATGTCCTATGTTTTTCCTATTTTTAGTAGTCATACCACACATCAGTCGCAGGTTATCACAATTTGCTCACACTATGCATGTAACATATATATGCATTTCATGTCAAGAGTTTTCAGAAAAGCCGGCTTTAGCGGGGTTGACCCCAGCACCCTTGCTGCATGCATATCTGGCGATTACTGAGCAATTGTTCTTCGTGCAAAAGCACAGCGGATGTGTGATGGAGCCGTGAACTTGCAGCAGGTTCTTGTGAAACATCTGTGAGAACATATCTGTATCTTTTTATAGGAGAGAGCAAAACAGACATAGGCATCTCATGCGGCAATCGACAGCAAGGGAGCGACAGGTGTCAGCCGCCCCCTGACATCAACACACTCCGGATCCTTCTGTCGACCAGGGGGTGAACAAACGTCCATCAACACTTATAGTCATGTAATGCGTAGTATCCTGGTATGCAGAGTTATGCATACTACCCTGGTTTTAATCATAGAGGAATGGGCGCTCGGTAGCGTCAACTGAGTCTCTATGGGGAGGAAAAAGCATGAATATTGTATTGATCGGAGCGCAAGGATCTGGGAAGGGAACACAGGCAGATCTACTGGCCCAGAAGCTGGGAATATTCCATCTCGCAAGCGGTGATCTATTTCGCGACGAGATCGGCGAGAAGACCGAGCTTGGGCTGAAGGCAAAGGCATTTATGGACCGTGGCGAACTGGTTCCCGACGAGATCACCATCTCCATGGTACTCAATTGTATCAGCAATATGGCAGACACACAGGGCGTTCTCCTCGATGGTTTCCCACGCACCATTCTCCAAGCACAGGCGCTCGACGAGGGACTGCAAAAGATCGAACGAAAGATCGACCTGGGCATCTACCTCAACGTGCCACGCCAGCAATTGCTCAGCAGGCTCTCGGGCAGATATATTTGTCGCGCCAATCAGCACGTCTACAATATCACCTCGAAGCCTCCAAAGGTTTCTGGCGTGTGCGATATCGATGGCAGCGAACTCTATCAGCGCTCCGACGATACTGGCGAGGCCATTCAGAAGCGCCTGGATATCTTCTTCAGCGAGACCATCCAGCTGCTTGACTACTACAACCAACAAAACAAGCTAGCCGAGGTCAATGGCGATCAGGACATCGACCTGGTACAGGAAGAGCTCTTGCAGACCATCCAGAAGCAGATGGATGCAGTCGCGTGGCAAGCGTCCTCGCAGGTCTCTGCTTTTGTGCCCAAAACCTTCTAATATGTGGTAATATAATCCGGTAAGAACCGTCACTTGACAGGGAATTCATCTAAGTGTAGAATGCATATATATGCCTGTCCACTGTATAGGGGGTAAGCGTATACATGCATTCCTGTGGGAGAGCTATGACAGAAGAGAACGAAGAGAACAGGGGACAAGAGCCGCGCAATGCAGCGACCGAGGCCTGGTCAAAGAATTGGGTTGTCCCAATTCTTCTCCTGATGCTACGGCAGTGGAGCTCTTACGGCTACGAGCTGATGGAGAAGATGGGAACCTTTGGCTTCACCATGATGAACCCAGGCACATTTTACCGGACATTGCGCCAAATGGAGAAAGACGGCATGGTCAGTTCCAGTTGGGATACCTCCGAGACGGGGCCAGCCAGGCGCGTCTATTCAATCACGGCGACTGGGGAGTCGTACCTGAAATATTGGGCAGAGTCTCTGAACCAGTATCAGAGAATGATGGATACTTTTTTCCAGCTCTACACAGGACGATCAACCCAGAAAGATAAAGAAAAATCCGAGGAGAGGAATGAGGCAAACGAGTCATCGTGGTCCGATTCCGCTCAGAGTCAGCAAAAGCACACTGGTGAATGAGCTGCTGGCATTTTTCACAGTTGAAAGGCAACAACAATGGCAGAGAATAAACTAAATGAGGCTGCCTGGCGCATGGCCAGGTCCCTCAATGACATGAACCGCGCGATCACAACCAGCATCATGAGCGCCCAGGAGCGTAATGTCCGCTTCGCGCAGGGTGTCTTCGAGAACAGCCTGGCCGTGCTCAAGAGCCACGCTGATGCGGCGCGCGACCTGGCCGAAGAGATCGTCGAGAAACCCGACAGACAGGCCGAGATCTTGCAAAACGTCGTCAATACGAATGTTGCTGCCTACGACCGCAATCTGCGCCTCGCGCAGAGCATCTTCAATGACGGCATCGAGGTCCTTAAGAACTCCGCCCAGGACATGCGCTCATTGGCACAGGAGATAGTCGAGGAGACGCAGAGGCAGCAAGAGCAGTTCCAGGATCTCACGCAGGAGGCTGCCAGGGCCTACGTAGACTTTCTGCACCTGCCTCTCACCTACTATCGCCAGACGCTGAACAAAGCGACACCTATGGCATAATGTGGTAGAGTAGAACAAGGTCTCAATGCAGAAAGGAGGGTTTCTCAACATGTCAGAGGAAACCAGAAGCAGCAACTCCCTGGACCAGATCGAGGAGGTCTGGAAACAATGGTATGAGACCTCTTCCAAAGTATGGTCAGACATCCTGGCGGGAACCAGGGAAAATCATGTGGACCCTTATGGCCTTTATCGCTCCTGGCTCAAGGCTGTCGAAGATGGGCAGGAAGCGGGAGATTCCATTGCAGCGCTGGACCCCGGCGGGACGTGGAAAAAGTGGTTCGAGACCACGGGCGACATCTGGCGCCAATCCCAGGAGCTGGGCGTCGATCCGCTCGGCATGACAACGCGTTGGATAGAGGTTATGGAAGAGGCACGACAGAAGCTCTTGAACGGGGTAGCGATCGATCCGGTCGCCTTCTTCAAACAATGGTATACTTCCTCGAACGAGATCTGGTCGAAGGCGTTAGAAGAGGTTATCGGAACCGAGAAGTTCGTCGAGGCCGCCAATCGTTACATGGAGAGCTACACCACCTTCTATAAAACGTTCCGCCGCCTCAACGAGGATTACTTCAGCCACCTGCAGCTCACGACGCGCGCCGATCTCGCCCGCGTAGCCGAGATTATCGTTGCGCTGGATAGCAAGGTGGATTGGATACAGGACGCCTTCGAGGACTTCCAGGGCCAGCTCCCCCATGTCGCGACGCTCGAGTCTATCCGCATGCTGGCCAATCACCTGGAGAGCCTGGAGGACAAGCTCCAGCGGCTCCCAGAAACTCTTCAGAAGATCGATAGCCTGCAAGATCTCAGCCCGCGCCTCACCGCCATCGAAGGCAGATTGGACACACTGCCACCTGTATTGCACAAGCTCGATGCGCTGCAAGGGCTCGATCCGCGTTTGAGCGGCGTTGAAGGCAAGCTCAATGAGATTCCATCCGCTTTGCACAAGCTCGATGCGCTGCAAGGGCTCGATTTGCGTTTGAGCGCCATCGAGAGCAAATCTGGTGAGATAGCACCTGCCCTGCAAAAACTCGATGCCATTCAAGAACTCGATCTGCGGCTCGATGGTGTCGAGGGCAAGCTGAGTGAGCTGTCAGGCACCCTGGCGAAGAACGATGCCACAGGAGACTTAGAGAAGCGCCTGGACGGCGTGGAGAACAAGCTGGACCAGCTCCTTTCCCTCCTTAGAGAGATGGGAACGCCCCAACCTGCTCCACCAGCGCCGGCTAGAACCCCTCAGCGCCGGGCATCCAGAGCTAAGTCTACGCCTGAGAAAGCACCGGAAACGGAAGGCGCAACCTCCTGATGGAGGGAAAAAAAACCATCTGACGGAGACTGGATATGACAATGAGTCAGGAAGGCACCGAACTGGCCGACCTTGAAGTCACCTTGAAAAAGTACGAAGCAGGCATGCAGATCATCCTGGAGGGGGCCCGCGCTGAGACCGGCCAGACGCCCAAAGAGGTGATCTGGACCCGCAACAAGGCCAGGCTCTACCGTTACGCTCCCTACAAAGAGAAGCGCTATCCAGTCCCATTGCTCCTGGTATACGCGCTGATCAACCGTCCCTACGTGCTCGATCTTCTGCCGGGCAATAGCCTCATCGAATACCTGGTGGAGCAGGGCTTCGATGTGTACCTGCTCGATTGGGGTGTTCCCGGCGACGAGGACCGGCACCTTACGTTCGATGACTACGTGCTGGACTACATTCCACGCGCCGTGAAGAAGGTCCTGCGCACCTCTCACGCGGAGACCTTCTCGTTGCTCGGCTACTGTATGGGCGGCACCATGACTGCCATGTACACCGCGCTCTCATCACACATGGAGCCGAAGAACCTGATCCTGGTGACCTGTCCCATAGACTTCGCGCCCGAGCATCTCGGTCTCTACGCCCTCTGGACCAACGAACGCTACTTCGATGCGGACCGCATCGTCGAGGCGTTCGGGAACGTCCCCGGCGCCCTGATCGACATAGGAACCCGCATGCTCAAACCGACCAACAACTACATAGGCACCTACGTCACACTGTGGGACCGCATCATGCAGGACAAATCGCTGGATACCTGGCTGGCGATGAACAAATGGGTGAACGATAGTATTCCATTCGCCGGCGACGCTTTCCGCCAGTGGATTCACGACTTCTACCAGCATAACAAATTGATAAAGGGCGAGATCACCCTGCGCGGGCAGCGGGTAGATCTGTCAAAGATCACCTGCTCGCTTCTCAATATCGCTGGAAAAAGGGATCACATCTGCACCTTTCCTCAAACCGAAGCCATCATGCATCTGGTGGGCAGTAAGGACAAAGAATTTATCGTACGCGATGCCGGACATGTCGGCCTGGTGACAGGCTCGGAGGCCAGGACGGAACTCTGGCCCGCACTGCGCACATGGTTGGAGCAGCGCTCCCATTAAAGGGTGGCACAACGATAAAATACGTTTGTAGTAGAGATAGCGGCTTCTGCACTGCGATCCCTACCAGGCGCGGCTGCCTCTCTCTCCCACTCCTACTACATTATACAGCACCTTTCCTTATCAAATTCACAGTGACGTGATAACGTCGTGATACGCAGGTCGATTCTAGTGACTCTTTTGTGATACTACGAGGTTATCTTTCTAGAAGCCAGTCAAGTAAGAAGAAATCAATGTAGAGTAGTCTTACTATTTACTGCTTACAAAGAAAGGACGTGGTCAAATGGTTAAATTGGCAGGCGCAACGGTTGTTATCACAGGCGCATCGCGTGGAATAGGACGTGGTATAGCGGAAGAGTTGGGATCGCACGGAGCTAACATCGTCGTCAATTACTCTCGCAGTAAGGGACCAGCCGAAGAGTTAGTCGAGTCCCTTATGAAGAATGGCTCCCCGCGAGCCATCGCTGTCCAGGCCGATGTAGCTGATTCGGAGCAGGCAGCTCATCTCATTGAAGAAGCGATCAAGGCCTTTGGACGCATCGATGTACTTGTCAACAATGCGGGCATCAATATCGACCGTTCGATGAAGAACCTCACGCCAGACGATTGGAACACAGTTATCCAGACAGACCTGAATAGCTATTTCTACACAGTGAAAGCAGCGCTGCCCCATTTTCTGGCGCAGAAGAGCGGCAATATCGTTAACATCACCTCCATGAACGGCGAGACGGGAAGCTTTGGCCAGGCGAATTATTCAGCCGCTAAAGCCGGCATTATCGGCTTCACCAAAACAGCGGCCCTGGAACTGGCTCGCTCCAACATAACGGTCAACGCGGTCGCTCCGGGTTTCACTGAAACAGATATGATGGCAGGCATGCCGGAACGCGCTAGAGAGGCGGCACTGGCAAAAATACCTCTGGGCCGCTTTGCCCAGCCCCAGGACATAGCCAGAGGCGTGCGCTTCCTGATCGAGAACGCGGACTATATCACGGGGCATACTCTCAACATCAACGGTGGCCTCTATATGGTGTAGCGTCCTCCCGCGCGGGACATCATTGCTTATCTTTCCCGTAGAGGCACTTTCAGGAACGGCCCTACGGGAAAGTTATTCCTCTTTCTTTTCGTACAAAAAATCTACCACCTTATGAAATAGCTTCTTCCAGAAGGAGGGGCGCCTGGTCGCAGCGACCGGGGCGAGTCGTTTTTCTTGCTTGAGCGCATGCTGTATAAAAAAGCGATACATGGCCTCGCTTGCGTCCGGTCCCTTCGGGTCCATATAAGAGCCACCACTCCCACCCGACCAGGCGTGTCCCATGCCATTGACCCGCCAGTACTCCTGTATCTCCCGTCCATGAACATCGTCCCAGCTCTGGATTACGTACGAGTGACCCTCTGGCACCTTGCCCGTCACGGTCCTGGCGGGGCGCAGAAGATCTGCAACGTAGCCCTTGTGAGACGCCTGTATATTCGCCTGCATCCACTGTTGGATGACCTGGGCACCATTGGTAGGAGAGACGGTAAAATCTTTAGTGCCATGAAAGACGATCGTCGGCATCACACGTACCCGGCTATCCATAGCCGTGAGGACAAGCGCGCCCAGGCGATCGGGGTCCCGGCCACCACGCCGCATGGTCCACAGGCCACTCGCCGCATTCGCCGCGCTCTTATACGCCACGCCGGAATGAACACCAATCGCCGCAAAGAGATCCGGATAGGTCGCACCCAGAATGCCAGCCATCGCGCCGCCAGCGGAGATGCCCGCGACGTAGACGCGGCGCGCGTCGATCCTCCATTGCGCCGTCTCGCGCAGGACCGCCCGCACAATGCCAGCAATAAGCGCCACCTCCCCGCTGTCGCGCGCTTGATTGACGGGCTTAAACCAGTTCCAGCAGCCATAGTCATTGGCGGAACGCACCTGCTGTGGATAGACGACAATAAAATTGTAGCGCTCCGCTAATTCATTCATGTGAGTGTTAGCGGCGAAATCCACAGCCTTTTGTGAACACCCATGCAGCATCACCAACAACGGAACAGTATCACCGGTCTGGTACCTTCGGGGAACATATACATAGTACGGGCACTCATCGGTCGGGCCGGTGTAGGTGTACTGTCTCATTTCTTAGCCTCACAAAATCTCTCTATACAGGTTTCTTTCGTAGGACTGACTGAAACGAGGCATCATATCAAACATTGTTAATGATACATAACAGAAAACAAGGGATACAAGCTGACTTTAACGCCTTCTTATTGTACATTATTTCATAACGTTCGGTACGATATCCTGAAACTACCTCTACGGATGAATCCTGCTAAAACACAAATGGGTGCGACGTAGAAATCTACTGCACGTGCAGTTGATCTCTACGCCGCACTCCCCCTATAGCATTAACATGCTAAAATGACTGTTTACGAGCATAAAACAGGCTAGCGAACAGCCTTCTGACTTTCGAGAACTGTCGCCTGGGCCGCATCTACGCCCTCACGTAGCATCTTCTGCGCTGCTTCCACACCCTGCCACGCGAGTGACCAGGTGGAACCGAATGCCTGCCGGTAGTAAGAGAATGTGCTGTTGACAAAGTTGACGTATGCCTCGACGGCTTCCTGGGTCAGGCCCTTGAATGCCTCTTGCTCCCTGTGCGTCTGCTCTACCAGCTTCTCCGTCAACGCGCGCGTTTCCTGCGTCTGGCTCTTCAATACTTCAAGGCCATTCTCGAAAACGCTCTGACCATAGCGCAGACCACGCTCCTGTGTGGCAACCGCGCTCTCTGTAAAAGCTTTGTTGGTGTCGTTCAGGGACCGTGTCCAATTCCATGTTGCTTCACTTACCAGATTCTGTGCCATTGATTTTCTCCTTAATCTAATTTGCTTACCGCTGCTTTTCAGAGCAACGGAGCCTATGTACTTACTTGCGTCTCTACAAAAGAGATCTTTGATACGTTATCCACCAGGCAGCGGCATCCTCTGCCATACTTCAGCATCGTTGTTTCATGGTGGTTCCAGTGCAGCTATATGTAAACTAACACCTATATGCATATTACACTTAGTTAGAGGCTTTGTCAAGCCCTTTGGCTTGTGTGATACAAATTCATTAAATTGTGACGTTGTGCGACGATCTTTTTGCGGGTGGAATGCAGGATTATACGGCCTCAACCAGGGAGCGACACGCACATATATGACTGGCCCATTTTCTCACTATTTTTATACTTGAGCCTATCAAACGTTACATTATGTAGACCACTCGCTACCATATCAAACATTTTAGGCAAATGTACGTATTCTCTTACGTCCTGGGGGAAAACTAAAATGCAGCTACACCAATCTGTCGACTCACTGCCTTCTGGCAGACTCAGGAGGCTCCTGGCGCCTCGCGTTATGGGGCTCTTGATCACCGGCATACTATTGGCCCTGGTCTGTTCCAGCATTCTGATCTCTATCACATTTCAGAATGTCTTCGTTCCCGCGCCGTTGATTGTGCGTGGCGGCAACGCCTATCCCGTCCCATTGGCGAGCACAGCGACGCCGTGGCGGCCCGGCTCTGCGGGAATACGGGTGCAGATCAACAACCACAGGTAACGCAGGCATCCTTCCATCCCCACGCCCACAAAACAGCAGCCAGGAAGGTTCCTGGCTGCCTGTATACTCTAGCATACTAGAGAGCGTCATCTCTCAGGCCGGTTGAAGCTGTAGCCGCTCGGTAGCCAGCTCGTATTTGTTGACAAACATTCTGTTCCCGCAGAAGATGTTGCGCCGGGTGAATGGCTCCGGCGTCTCTCTTTCGAGCCGCGCGCGCACATGAAGCTTGTGAGCACCCGGCGAATAGTACCACGGTTCAGCCAGGTCGTAGGCCGGATCGTGTACCCATGCGGGACAGGCGAGAGCATACTTCTGGCAGAGGTACTCAACGGTCGCAGCACAAAAGACGGCCCAGCGATGCTCCTCTGCGGTAGAGCCCACTGGCTCTTGCAGGGGATCGCGCACCAGTTCCGCGCGCCGCTCCGGGTAGTTGCCGAAGAAGTCATTCAAGAAATTTCCCAGCGCGACCCACGGGTCTTCTCCTGCAAGGATCTCCCGGTAGGAAATGCTGATCGTTTGTAGCGCCTCTAAGGTCTTCAACATAATTCTATGCTCCCAATCTCCATTGTAACATAAGAGTAGGGAAAAAGAGAATAGGTAGACACAATTTCTTTCTGGTCGATTGCAGAATCGCCCCATTAAAACAATTCATCGAGCGTCTGATCCAGAAGATAATGCTCCTGCCAGCGCTTATCGGGGATAAAGCGATCGACGATCGCCTGGACCGCTTCGCGCGTTGTCACCTGCAGTTCTTCCAGCAGTGCCGCCACGTCGTTCATATCCTTCTGCCGGAATACCATCAGTTTCAGCGCCAGGATGTATTCTCTGGTCGGCAGGTAGACGTGCAGCTTCTTGAACTCGCGCCAGAGCTGTGGCTGCGGATCGGGCGCCATATCCATGATAAAGTACGCGACGTCATCGTTCATCCATTTTCGCTTCAGGTGATGCCTGCTCGCTACTGCATTTACGGCGGCTTTAAAGGCGCTCGTCACCGGCGTGGGCTTCGTTGTGTCGGGAAAATCGAGCAGGACGATATCTACATCTTCGGTCGCTTTCCTGTTCTTCACCATGAGCAACATAAAAACACCACCCACGACCATGATTCTGATGGGACGCTCGCACCCGCGCAGCTCCAGTTCATCGCCCAGATTCTGAAAATAGCCCTCAATCTCTTGACTCTGCATAACGGGAGAGCCGCCCTCCTCTCTTAATATTCGCGCCGTTCTTGCGCCGCACATCACCCATTATACCGCCTCAGGTCAGGAATAAAAAGCGGTGGGCTCAGGATAAAGGCGGCTGGCATATGGTAGAATGACATAGAGGCAGGAAATGCCGACCTCGCATTACGTAATCTAGCACACCTACGCTCTATTCACTCAGGAGGCAACCATGACCGACAATATTTCTTCTTTCGACATACCCGGAGCAAAATCGCGTGACTTGCTGGCACGGCGCCAGGAGTTCGTAGCACGTGGCGTTGCCTCCACGCTGAATGTCTTCGCGGCCAGGGCTGATGGAGCCGTCATCGAAGACGTGGACGGCAATCGCTTCATCGACTTCGCCGGTGGGATCGGGACTATGAACGTGGGGCACTCGCGCCCGCAGGTCAAGCAGGCCATCATCGCCCAGGTGGAGAACTTCACCCACACCTGCTTCAGTGTTATGATGTACGAGTCCTACGTCACGCTGGCCGAACGTGTCAGCAAGCTAGTCCCCGGCGACTTTCCCAAGAAGGCGCTCTTCCTCAACAGCGGCGCGGAGGCCGTCGAGAACGCCGTCAAGATCGCACGCTACGCCACCGGGCGACCGGCGATCATCACCTTCGACAACGCCTATCACGGTCGTACGCTGATGACGATGACGATGACCGCTAAGGTGAAGCCCTACAAGTATCGTTTTGGTCCTTTCGCGCCGGAGGTCTATCGCGCGCCGTTTCCTTATCCCTATCGTATGAATATGACGCCAGAGGCCGCTGCGGACTACTGCATTCAGGAGCTGAAGCGCATGTTCATCGGCGAGGTTGCGCCGGACCAGGTCGCCGCCATTGTCATCGAGCCGGTGCAGGGTGAGGGCGGCTTTATGATCTCCCCTCCCGGCTTCTTACGCGACTTGCGGGCGCTCTGCGACGAATACGGCATACTGCTGATCGCCGACGAGATCCAGACCGGCTTCTGCCGCACGGGCAAGATGTTCGCCGTCGAACACGATGGCGTCGTTCCCGATCTCATGACCATCGCCAAGTCGATGGGCGCGGGCATGCCCATCAGTGGCGTCGTCGGACGCGCCGACATTATGGACGCACCACCTCCCGGCATGCTGGGCGGCACCTATAGCGGCAATCCTGTCTCGTGCGCGGCGGCGCTGGCGGTGCTCGACATCTATGAAAGCGAAGACCTGGCGGCGCGCTCGCGCGAGATCGGCTCCGTCATACTGAAGCGCTTCTCGGAGCTACAGGAGCGTTACGCCTGCATCGGCGAGGTGCGCGGCCTCGGCGGCATGGTCGCTATGGAACTGGTCAAGGATCGCGCCACCCGCGAGCCGGACGTCGCCACCACGAACGCGATTATGGCCGCTGCCCATAAACATGGCCTGGTCCTGATCAAGGCCGGTATGTACGATAATGTGATACGCGCGCTCGTCCCCCTCGCGGTTACGGACGAGCAGTTGCAGGAGGCGTTGCAGATCATCGACGCGGCTTTCGCTGAGGTCGCGCAGGGTGTGCCATCAGCGGTGAAATAAACAATTAGAACGTGCCCCGCTCGACCATAGTGATGAAGCGCTCCTCCAGTTCGTAGGTGCGTGGGCCGGGCCTGCCATCTCCGATCACAACATCGTCGATGCGCACAACGGGCGTGATCTCCTTTGACGACGAGGTGATAAACGCCTCGTCGACCTCGGAGAGTTCATTGAGGTGGATCGGGCGCTCCTCGATGGGGAAGCGCCCCTCCGCCAGTTCCAGTACGACCCTGCGCGTGACGCCGAGCAGGACGCCGACGCCGGGCGTCACCAGCGTATCACCGCGAAAGACGAAGAAATTGCTGCGCGTCCCTTCCAGCACGTGGTCGTGCTCGTTGACGAAGAGCGCATCGGTCGCATCGCGCCTGTTGGCCTCCTTGAGGGCACGGATCGCTGCTACATAGTTGGACGTCTTGGCCTCCGGCATAGAGCGCTGCAGATAACTGATAATCAGGTTGACGCCCTTTGCGAAACGCTCCATATCGCGCTCGCCCAACGGCGTGATCATCACGGCCAGCACAGGTTTGGCCGCCGGCATAACGCCATCCTCGCTCTCGCCGCCCGTGACGAGCAGGCGGATCGACGCGTGCCTGTATGGATTGCGCTCGATCGCCTCGTGTACGAGATCGCCGATAAACTTGCGCGCGTAGGGCAGGTGCAGTTCGATCAATGCAGCCGAGTGGTACAGCCGCTCCAGGTGGTCGTGCAGGTGAAAGGGACGCCGATCGTACGTGCGCAGCGCTTCGAAGGCGCTGTACCCGCGTAGGACCGCGACATCGTTGAGCGAGATCGTCGCCTCGTTGGGGTGCAGCCAGCGCCCATCGACGTACCAGAGAGCATTTATGTCCATTTTTTCTATTAGCAGCCTTTCAGTTCTCTCAAAATGTATTTGCATTCTATGCTATTATCACTACGCCCCATTATACACGCCTCTATAGGATTTTGTGCTCCTTAAGCCACTCCAGCACACCAGGACGACCATGCCAAAGTCCCAAACTCGTCTCATTTCCTCTTGACAAACAGTACGATCGCTGCTATAATTCCGATAGACGATAGAAATGTGATCGACGAAAGGAAATTGAGATGGGCACTCAGCAGCGACGAGAGCGAGAGAAGCAGGCGATTCGGCAGAGTATCCTCTCGGCTGCACGCCAGATTGCCATTGAGGAAGGCTGGCAAGCGGTCACCACGCGCAAGGTTGCCGATCGTATCGAATACAGCCAGCCCACCATCTACGAGTACTTTGACAACAAAGAAGCCATTCTCATGGCTCTGGTCTATCGGGGATTTGAAGGCATGCTGGCAGCTATGCAAACGGCCAAAGCCCCCAACGCTCAACCAGAGGAACGGTTACTCGCCATGACGCGGGCCTATTGGGCCTTTGCCTTTCGCTGTCCCGAACTCTATCAAGTCATGTATGGTTTTGGAGGAGTCAGCTTTACGCATGCCGAGACGCCCACGGAAGCACGCGCCATCTTTGCCCTGCTGCGAGACACGCTCCTCTCCTGGACGCAACAGAAGCAGGTAGACCTTGCAGAGCCAGATGCCGCCATTGATGCCCTCTGGGGAGCAGTCCACGGCTTGATTACCTTGACGATGGCTGGACGCATTGCCGGAGGAGAACAGCGCGCGAGGCGCATTGTAGAGCAGACGGTCTCTGATCTGTTGCACGCCTGGCAAAGCAATTCCTGAATACTTTATCTTCTTATTTTCCGATCTTAGATCGGAAAACGATCTTAGGCAAATCTATAACATCATGAGGAAGGGAGAAAGCTCATGAGTCTTTCCGCTTCGATTCTGTTCTACGCTGGTGCTGCATTGATGTTGTTTGATGCCGCTGCGTATTCCCTGGGAGCAATCCGCCCCATTCGCGCCGGGATGAAAGCCCCCAACGCGTATTGGGATCGACGCTTGCTGCTCAATCTGCTGCTGGCCAACATGGAGTTGTACTTTACCGGGCTGTTCACTCTTGTAGGGGCGTTCCTGGCCGGGAGTACACCTGGGGCTGCGCAACTGGTGCTGCTCCTGAGTATCGTCGTGTGTCTCTACAGTGTCGTGAGTGTGTTGCTGCTGACCCCGAAAGATTGGCTGCACCCGCTACCGCGTGCGCTGGCGGCTGTGCTCATTGCTGCTGGATTGTTTATCCATTAGAAGACAAGTTGTCCTTTATGCTCGATGTACCCATTTGTCTATGGGCATGACAGCCCACTGGTATGCAAAAGGAGTTGCTAATGCTTGGACCGCTGGTGGATGCGCTGCTGCTCAATCAGCAGATCAGCGGAGCCAGAGCACGCACCATGCTCAAGTGGACACCGCGGGCGCCCTCTCTCCTTGAGGAACTGGAGGACGGCTCTTATCCAGGGAGTCACATTATTCGAGATGCTTGTTGCATTCTTCCTACGCAACAAGCACCTCGAATAATGTGACTCCCTGTTTGAGCGTTACGCATCTAGAACAAGGTAAGCTCAGATTCTACATGCGCCTTCCTTACCATTCGGCTGAAACCCTGCTGATAAGCAGAGGAACAAGTCTCTTGCACTTGTGCTACCCAACAGGTATACTCATTTCGAAAGAACCGTTGGGTAGCAACAAGAAGGGGCAGGTGCGCATGTCATGCCAAAAGCAGCCGAGTACCGCCTGACCTGGTCCTCAGAACGGGAGGTCTACGAACTCCGCGAACATCGGAGCCAGCGACTCCTCACGATCACCCCTGGTGGCCGTGCATGGTTCGCCTGGCTCGACTCCGTCCCCTCATTTACCTTTCAGGGTCCGCACGGTCAGCTGACCGTGCGCAAGGAGTCCAGACAACGTGGTGACAGGTACTGGTACGCCTACCGCAGGGTCGGCGAAAAGATGGTGAAGAAGTACCTGGGTCGGACCACTGACCTCACACTAGCTCGGCTGGAGGAGATCGCAGCCTTCCTCATGGCTGCTGAATCGTCCCCTCTACGTGAAGCATCCGCCCACATGCCATCGGATGAGCGCGTGCAGGACCGACTGCATTCCTGGGCAACGGTCGATGCACCAGCCGTGGGAGCAGACGTCACCCCCGTCCCACCTGCCAGGGCGAGCGTGCACCGTGACCCGTTGCTTTCCGCCAAACTCCATGTGCCCCGTTCCCGTGTGCAGCTCGTGGCCCGCTCCCACCTCGTCGAGCGACTCCAGGAGGGCGTGGCGGGCGCGCTCACCCTCGTTTCAGCGCCTGCGGGCTTCGGCAAAACGACGCTGCTCGCCCAATGGCGGGCTTCCACGCGCACACCGGTCGCCTGGCTCTCGTTGGAAGCGCAGGACAACGATCCCACCCGTTTTCTCTCCTACCTGATTGCCGCCTTGCAGACGCTGGATGCACAGATGGGGACAACCGCACTCGCGATGCTGCACACGCCGCAGCCCCCGCCACCGGAGACCGTGCTGGCCGTGCTGACGAATGACCTCATGAGCCGTGAGGGAGGAGATGTTGTCCTGGTGCTGGATGACTACCACACCATCACCGCCGACCCCATTCAGCGGGGGATGACCTTCCTGCTGGAGCACCTGCCTCCGCAGCTGCACCTCATCCTGGCCACCCGCGCTGACCCGCCACTCTCTCTGACACGGCTGCGGGCAGGTGGACGTCTCGCCGAATTGCGTGCCGCCGACTTACGCTTTGGAACCGCCGAAGCGAGCACGTTTCTGCGGGCCGTGATGGGGCTGGACCTTCCTCCCGAGGCCATCGCCACGCTCGAGCGTCACACGGAGGGCTGGATTGCTGGCCTGCAACTGGCCGCCCTCTCGCTGCAAGGTAGAACTGATGTCTCTGAGTTTCTCGCAGCCTTCACCGGCAGTCATCGTTATGTGCTCGACTACCTCTCCGAAGAGGTGCTCGCACGGCAGAATGCCTCGGTGCAGCAGTTTCTGTTGCACACCTCGATCCTGGAACGCCTCAGCGGACCGCTCTGTGATGCCGTGACAGAGCAGGAGGGGAGCCAGGCGATGTTGGAAGCGCTCGACCGCGCGAACCTGTTTGTGGTCCCCCTCGACGACGAGCGGAGCTGGTACCGCTACCACCACCTGTTTGCCGAGATGCTGCGCCGCCACCTGCAGCAGATGGAGTCTACGTTACTGCCCGTCTTGCACCGCCGTGCCAGCGCCTGGTACGAGCAGCACGATTTGCTTGCTGAAGCGGTGCAGCACGCGCTGGCTGTTCCCGATGCCGAGCTCGCTGCCCGCTTGATCGAACCGATTGCGCTCGCCGTTGCGCTCCATGGTCAGATCGATACGGTACTTGGGTGGATGAACGCCCTCCCCGAGGCACTGGTACGCGCACGCCCATTCCTGTGTGTGTACTATGCCTTATTGCTTATATTCACCAGTCAATTTGAGGCGGCCGAGGAACTCCTGCAGGAGGCCGAACGGTGTATCCAGGAGAGGATGCCTGCCGAGCGGGAACGGACCCTCCTGGGCTGGGTGCTCGGCAACCGTGCGGCCATTGCCGGTATCTCTGGGGATGTCGAGCACGCTGTCTCCCTCGCACGCCAGGCGCTCGCGCTGTTGCCGGAAGCGGAGGTCATCCCCCGTTCAGGTGCTATCCTGGTTGCGTCCCGCGCCTACGAGCTCAGTGGGGATGTGACACTCGCCACCGAACATGAGGTCGCAGCCGCGGGTGTGTTGATACGCACCTCGGACAACCCGTTTGCAGCTGTGCACAGTATCTGCCTGCTGGCGCGGCTGTACGTCCTGCAAAGCAGGCTCCGGCTTGCTGCGGCCACCTATCGGCAGGTGGTGCAGGCGGTTCCACGACCGGAGGGGTTGCAAATCATCTTCGGCAGTCTTTACTACTATTTCGGCCTGGGCGATCTGCTGTGCGAGTGGAACGACCTGGATGCGTCTGAACAGCACCTATTGCAAGGCATGGCGCTGATCAACGAGATGCTGACAATAGAGCCCGCTGCCGCAATGCTCGGCTACACTGCCCTGGCCCGTCTGCAGCAGGCACGTGGCAACACCACTGCGGCCCTCGCGACCCTGGACACTCTGGCGCAATTGGCCCAGCGGCGGCACTTCGCTCCGCATCTGGTGACCCAGGGGGTTGCAGTGCGGGCACAACTCGAGTTGGCACAGGGCAACATGGCAGCAGCCATCCGTTGGGCGGATGCAAGTGGCCTCTCTACTGAGGATGACGACCTGCGCTATCCTCGCGAGGGCGAGTACCTGGTTCTGGCGCGGGTGCGCATTACCCAGGGACGTGACGATCCGGCGGCTCCTTTTCTCCAGGATGCCCTACACCTCCTGGATCGGCTGCTGCGGGAGGCCGAAGCCAAAGCTCGCAGAGACTGTGTGCTGGAAATCCTCGTGCTGCGTGCGCTCGCCCACCAGGCGCGAGGCGACCGGACTGCCGCCCTCTCCACGCTGGAACAGGCCCTCCTGCTGGCCGAATCAGAGGGCTACATGCGCCTCTTCGTGGACGAGGGGACGCCAATGCTGGCCTTGCTGCGCCTGGCCCAGGCACGCGGTATGGTACCCGGTTATGTTGCCACGCTCCTGGCAGCCTTTGGCGAACAAACAAGGGTGAACCCCGCTCTCCACACAGCACGTCCCCGTTCGCTCGTGGAGCCGTTCACTGAGCGCGAGCGCGAGGTACTGCGGTTGCTGCTTGACGGGGCATCTAATCGTGAGATCGCCCGTCACCTGGTCCTGAGCGTGAATACGGTGAAGAAGCACGTTTATAACATCTGTGGCAAATTAGGGGTGCAGAGCCGCACCCAGGCCATCGTCCGCGCCAGGACACTCAACCTCTTGTAGCCCACCACTCCTCACCCTTGTCCTCTCCAAAAATCACCGTCCACTTAGAACTTTAGTAGGCAGTATCTCACCCTCCTTCTCAGTTAGACTACATGCAGATACCACGGTGTGCCGCTGGCCGGTTGAAGAGAAGCTTCAAAGAGATGGACACCGGCAAGGATCTACGATGTTTCCCTCCTTGATGACCTTTGAAGGATGGGCGCAGAGGACAGAGTGGAGCTCATTCCTTACCTAAAGGGCTCTCGTCGGTGAAAACATCGTCACAAAACTTCTTGAAAAGAAAGGATCTGCTTGATGAACATCGACGTGAGGCGTGACGATCAGTTGTGTCCTGACTCGTCAGGTAGGAAACAGAGAAAAAGTGTGGGATAACAGGGAGAAAATGATGAGCAGAACCCCTCAAAGTGTCCTCATTGCTCAAGAGCAAATCCTTTCTATGAGCATCGCGGTTTCCAGGTCGTTGAGGCTGGAGTTGAACCACAGAGCCAGGTTGCTTTCTGGGCTATGAAGCGGGAACCCCATGCCGCGCAGTAGATGTAGTGCGACCCCTGGAGAAGTCATTGCCATCTCACCCGTGTAAGAGAACTGAGAAGAACGAGCATCGGTACACTCGAGATCAGACAATACCCATCTCCTCTTTCATGTGGGAGATGGAGCAGGAAAGGATATCACTATGGCGACACAGACCCCTTCTCTCGTACGACGAACGTTTCGCATCACCGTTGACGTCGAGACCATCCTCACGGCTCAACCTCGTGAAACGCCAGGCAACGGTCCAGAGGAGGAACGCTCTCATCAGGCATTGGTGCAACAGCTGCTTGCCCATCCTGCTATGCTGTCTCAACTCCTGCGCTCTTCAGCCGTGGAAGCCCTCCTGCCAGCGAAGAAGCTGCTTGAGGCGGAATATGGCTGGGGAAGAATCTCTGAGCAACAGTTGCTCCAGCCGTTCGTCGCCGAGCTTGAACCGGCCGCCCAGGCCTCCTTCACCGAAGAGTTGGAAGATGGGGCCACCGTGTACTCCTTCGATGGCTACACAGCGACCATCAAGCAGGTGAGGATGACGGAGGTGGGCCAGGAGGGCGCTTGAAAGCGTCTCTGGTGGATGGCAGGCGAGGCAGGAATCTTTGTCAGGTTTCGAGACGCTCACCTGGGCCCTGCCCCACAGGAGGGCAGAGCCTGGCTTGAACACGATCACTGTTCTCAGACGCTGTACATGCAACCATCGTCTTCTCGCTGATGCAATGAAGTCTCACGCTTGTGAAGAAAGGGAGATACCATGAGTGAAAATAGAGCACAGCCAACTGCAAACGATGAGTCTCTTGAAGCCGTCGTCATTGGCAGTGGCTTCGGTGGCGGAGTCACCGCGCTACGATTGGGACAGGCCGGGTATCAAACCGTGGTGCAGGAACGCGGGCTGCGCTGGCCCATTACCGCCCAACAGAATACCTTTGCTACCTACGAACACCCCGATGGACGAGCGGCATGGCTCAGTCCTACAACCGTTGACCCGATCAATCAAAATGTCCCTATTACTAGATACACCGGGGTCTTAGACCGCCACAGTGGCAATGGGATTACGGTGCTCTCAGGTGTCGGTGTCGGAGGGGGGTCCTTAGTCAATAACGCCGCGCTCGTCCAACCAACACAGGAGTTGTTCTCACGCCAGTTTCCTGCTCTTGATTATCAGCAGTTCGCTGAGGTGTACTACCCACGAGTGCGTTCGATTCTTCAACCTGCACCGCTTCCTGCGGATATCCTCGCCTCTTCCTACTATCTCTGCACACGAGTCTTTCTGGCATGGGCTGCAAGCGCTGAATTGAGTCCGAGTTTGATTCAATCAGCTCTCGACTGGAAGAGAGTTCGGCAAGAGATGTGTGGAGCCAGGGTCCCATCTGCCATCGCTGGAGAGGTTTGGTATGGGATGAATTCTGGGGCACACAAGAGCCTGGATCAGAATTATTTGGCACAGGCAGAAGCAACAGGATGTGTTGAGATCCTTCCTCTCCACGTGGTGACAGACATTGAGCAGACACCATGGGGTGGTTACCGTATCTCATGCCAGCAGATCGATACCTCAGGAACCGTCCTCAAGAACGTCACGTTCACCTGCAAGTATCTCTTCCTGGCAGCAGGCTCCATAAAGACTTCTGAATTACTGGTGAAAGCCAAAGCGAAGGGGCAGCTTCCGCACCTCAACGGGCACGTCGGTCAAGGATGGGGAAACAACGGAGATCTGGTGGCTTTCACATCTGGTTTCCCTCCTACCAACCCGGGACAAGGAGGCCCAGGGAGTGCCCAGCTAACCGATTTTGGAAATCCTTTGGGCCCAGTTGTCGTTGAGAGTGGCCCCTTCCATGGTGCGCCTGACGGGAGTATGGGTACATTCGCCATGGTCATGCCACCCTCAGATCCCTTTCCTGCGAAAGGGGTATTCCAATACGATGCAGGGACGGATACCGTCACGGTGCAATGGCCAGGGAATGACCCTGCCATTACCAATCTCACGGCAGCTGGAACGCAAACGTACTCACGTCTGAGTGTGAGTATGATGCCAGGATCTCCTCCAGTCACTTCAAAGGTCCAAACAGGGTTGACCGTTCATCCGCTCGGGGGAATGGTCCTTGGCAAAGCCTGTGATCTGGATGGGAGAGTTTGCGGATATCAGAACCTCTATGTGGTCGATGGGTCCTTGATAGCGGGTTCGACGGGCTGCGCGAATCCCTCGCTGACGATTGCTGCCCTGGCAGAGCGCATCATGGACCAATTTGTTGCTACTACTAACCCGTAGGAAAAGCTGATTACCGGGTTTGAGACCAAATGAGGTAGGACTAGGATCCTTACAAAAATCGCTCAGAGCGCACAAATGTTCGAGATTTTTGTCTCAGAAATGGCTGAAGGGCTCTCATAAAAGCGGCTTGAAAGTATTTTTCATGCATTCCTTCAGCCATTTCACTCGTTTTTACTGTCGTCTAGGTTGGCCTGAAAAGCTGCTTCATAACCCTATGAGCGATTTTTGCAAGGATCCTAGTCCTACCTCTCGTTGCATTCTTCCTGCGCAAAAAGCAGCTCGAATAACGTGACTCCCTGTTATCGCATCCAGGTTCAAGTAGTATAAAGTGACATAAGTTATCCCGAACTTTTGTTTTAAAAGTTCGGGATAACTTATATGATGCTGTATCGACGGAATCTAGCGCTGGATCATTTCCTGCAATTTTAGAACCGTATTCCAATTCCTGCCGGTTACAGGCGTTTTCAGCCTTTTCTCAAGAAAGGCATGAGACAGTTTTGAACGCCCAATACCATTTGGATAATAGACATACAACTCCTGACCGATGATATAGAACTCTTCAGGGCCAACATAGGCCTCCCGGAGATCTTCCTGCGCCGTACTCTCCGGGCGGGTCGCCAGAAACAGAACGGCCACCCACTTCGACTCTTTCATGGGCTGGTCCTGAAATGGATTATTAGCGATAATATCTTTTAACTCGGCGGCAGTGCGCACAATGACTTTCGCGTGAAAGCCGAATCTCTGGGCGAAGCCATCCTCAATCTGCTGCAGGAGTCGAGTTGGATCTGCATCGTCACTGGTAAATACAACGTTTCCGCTCTGAATATAGGTTACAACATCCTTCAATCCTAGTGCTTCATGCAGCCCTTTAAGTTCATCCATCCGTACCGCCCGCTGACCACCAACATTGATACCACGGAACAATGCCACAAATGTAGTCATTTCTTAACACCTCCTCATTTTGGGAGTTTTCTCTGCCTGACCGTCAACAACCATTATAGTCTCCATGCCAATCATGTGTGATGAGATCGTGACCAGAATTCTCTAACCAGCCGCCCCCTATCGCCGTATACTTTTATGTAGACGCGATTATACAGCTGCGCTGCGACAGAGCACAACATGTATTTACGTTGCCACCCGTCCAGTTCCGATTGGACAGATGGGGTCGATGTTGTTCATCTGCCCCCTGAGTAAGCTAACGTCCTTCGCACAGGACAACGGAATACACAAAAAGAGTTGCAAAGGAGAAAACAGTTATGACACAGACAGATCCCAACACCTCGAACATCGAGCAGAAAACTGGCTATGGCGTCGAAGAACTGCAGGTTATGGGCGAGCAGTTGCTCACCAGGATGCGAGAGCTCATTCACGAGGGCAACGTGCGCCGCGTGATCATTAAGCAAGATGGTCGCACCTTGCTGGAGATTCCGCTGACGGTCGGCGTCGCCGGAGTCGTCCTGGCACCGGTCTGGGCCGCTATCGGCGTCCTGGGCGCTCTGATCGCGCAGTGCTCAATCGAGGTCGTGCGCTCCGAGTCACCCACCGAGGATGTCACTCCCCCCGAGAATCCTACCGCTTAATTATTAACACGTAGACGATTTTGAGACCAGGGTCCGCACTTTTGCGAACCCTGGTTTTCTATTACTGTATATCCATATAAGACACCCGACAAAGGATTTCCCTTTTCCCCGTACCACAAGAAAATGCCTGATGTATAATGGTTGAGAAACCATATACAGGCATATTTCAACTTGAAAGGTGGTCCTGCGCAATGCCAGTACCAACTCCCAAACAGCTCGACGGTTACGAGCTTCACCTGCAGCAGATCGAACGCATTAAACTATTGTTCGCGCCCAGGGCATAGGCCGGATGGCGGAGGGAAAATATGTCGAATACGATGGCGGCACGGGCGGCTCGCGCCAACAGGCTGCGCCAGGTGTATACGTTGCTCGCGCTGGGAGTGGTCTTCATTCTGGCGGCGCTTATCCTGCATCCAGATTCTTATAGTTTCCCCGCCGGCGTCCTGCTTTTCGGAGTTGGGATGCTGGTCGGCGTGTTCCTCTATCCGCTGCGCCTGGGGATCGCGGGCTGCCTGACGACGGCGCTGGGTGCTGCGGTATTTCTTACGTTCAAGCACATTATTCCGGGCAACCTGGTGCTGGCTTTCTTTATCCTGGCAATTGGCGTTGGACTGCTGGGTATTGCGCTGCTGGCGCGACGCGGCTACGTCGGCAAGGGCGCGATTTCGCCCGCGATTATCGTGGTGCTGGTGGGCATCGTTGAAGTCCTGCTCCCTTTGAATCTCACGCCGCCCAACTTTGTGTCCTTTATGCTCTCGCTCTGGCTGCCGGGCATCGGCCTGCTCGTCATCGGCATCGCTTACCTTTTGAGCAATGCCAGATCGTATCCCTCTTAATCCGGGTGGGTAAAGCGCTCCAGGGCAAACGGCTGAATGATCTCCGGCGCCCGCCCATCCATGATCAATGCGGCGATGCTCTGCCCGCTGATGGCGCTGAGCAGGACGCCGAAGCTGTGATGTCCGACGGCCAGCGCTACATTCTCCCAGCCGGGCGCCACTCCCAGGATAGGCGAGTTGTCCGGTGTGGTGGGACGTAGCCCGGCCCAAAAGCGCTCTACCACGCAGTGTTCTAACGCTGGCATCAGTTTCAAAGCCCAGTCCAGCAACCAGTACGCACCACCAGCCGTGACGTGCGCGTCAAAGCCCACGTCTTCCCTCGTTGCGCCGGCGATCACCGTACCATCCCTCTTCGGCGCAAGGTAGATCCCTTTGCCTATGACTATATGATAAATCTCTGGTACGGGCTGACGCAGGGAGAGCAGCTGGCCGCGCTGCGGTTCGACGGGGATGGTGAGATTGAGCCATTGACCACATTGGGCCGCCCAGGCGCCCGCTGCGATGACGAGATGGTCGCAGGGAATGATCTCTCCCCATCCGGTAGTGACGCTCACGACTCTGCCGTCGCTATGCTGGACGGCGACGACGGCGCTGTGGGGAGAGAGCGTGGCACCGTGGTTGATGGAGGCTTTTGCCAGCGCCTCTACGACACGTTGAGCGCGCACCTGTCCCTCTTCGGGAAGCCAGAGCGCGCCGCAGATGTCAGGGGCGAGGCGAGGCTCGCGCCGCCGCGTCTCCCCTTCGTCGAGCAGCTCTACCGCGAGTCCAGCGGTCTGGCAAGAGGCCACCCACGGCTGCAGCTTGCGCAGGCGCTTCTCGTGCTGAATGGTGCGCAGCGTGCCGCTCTGCTCGTATTCGAGATCGATGCCGGTGGATGTTTCCAGTTCCGTCACCAGTTCTGTAAATAGCGCCTGGCTGGCGAACAAGAGGCGATTGTACGCGTCCATCTTCGCCAGTGGTTTCCACAGTGAGAAGAGTCCCGCCGCCGCTCCTGATGCCTCTGCGCCGATCTCGCCGCGCTCCAAAACGGTCACTGCAATACCACTTCTACTCAGGTAGTAGGCGATTGAGCAGCCAATGACGCCGCCCCCGACGACCACAACACGCCCTGAAGATTTCACCTCTGGCCTCCAAACCGATAATTTCCGTACATTCCGTTATTATATCTCACTGATCAGAAAGGTTTATAATCATTGCTGCAATTGTTCAGCTTATTTCTCCCCGCCTCCTCAGCGCCTCCGGCGCTCCCCACGTCCCACATATAAAATCGGCTCTTATGAGGCTTGACATATATGTGCAGCATCGCCTGGAACAAACTTTGCCCAGCTAACAAAAATAGCATAAGATACCTCTCAAGGGAGAACATGATTGTTTGCATTCAAGAGGCTGTGACTTAGTATGCCCAAGAAGAGGTATGAACGCCGCGAATTGACCCACAGTTGGGAGGATATTCGCCCGCTGCTCAAAAACTCAGCACAAATTACCTATGAGGTGATTCGACCTGTACTCTTCTAGGGCAACCAAACAGCAATGAATGATCACGAAACGACCTTCTTGAATTCTCTCATGGACAGAACGGGAGAAAAGACATGCTTTCGAGAAGAACGCCGAGAATCAAGGATGCTCAGGGCCTTCTGGTGCCTCACAGCATTGCTTCCTTGGAGCCAGTAGAGCTTGGCGGCATACAACAGTGGATCCTCATCCGTGGCAAGGATCGGAACCTTCCCGTCCTCCTCTATCTGCATGGAGGTCCTGGGGGAGCGCAAATCGGCTGGGCACAACCGTTTCAAAGCGGGCTGGAAGATCACTTTATCGTGGTCAATTGGGATCAAAGGGGAGCGGGACTCTCCTATTCTCGAAAGGTGCCGTCGGATTCGTTGACCATTGAACAGTTCACACGGGATACGCTTGAGTTGGTGAACAAGCTTCGGGACCGATTCGCCACGAAAAAGATCTACCTGGTCGGCCACTCCTGGGGAAGTGCCCTGGGGCTCTTCGCCGTGCAGCAGGCACCTGAGTGCTTCCAGGCCTACATTGGAGTGGGTCAGGCGGCTCGCATGGACGAGCAAGAGCGACTCTGCTGGCAATGGACCCGAGAAACGGCGAAGGAACATGGCAACCAGAAGGCGATCAAGCAGTTGGAACACCTGGGATGCCCACCGTACCGCGATGGGTTACAGTCCGCAGCGAGACGGAGTCGTTGGACAGACCGGTTTGGGGGGCTCTGGTATCACAGCACTCTCCCTGCGGCAACTGGAAGGTCTCTGTTCACCTCCCGTGAATATAGCCTCTTGGACGTGTTTCGGTTCTTTCGCGGACAAGGCTTCTCCTTGAAACACACCTGGGATGAGTTGAAGACCCTGAACCTGATGGAGCGTGTCCCGAAGGTAGAGGTTCCCGTGTATTTCTATATTGGTCGCCATGACCATGCGGCCCCGCCGGAACTGGCACGACAGTACTTTGACAAGCTTGCCGCTCCAAAGAAAACATGGATCTGGTTTGAGAACTGTGCCCATTTCCTGCCCTTCGAGGATCCCGACCACTTTCTGGCAATGCTTGTTCACATCCAGCAGGAAATTGGATCTCTTTAGAAACCTCTGAGCAATGTACCGATGAAGAACTTCTTTTGTTAGCTGAACAAGGGTTTTATTCCAGGCAATAGTGCATACATATAACGAGAGCGGGCCACTGCAAGTGACGAGGGGTATTGAATAGTCACTTTAATTGGTACTTTACATGCATTTAGCAATTGCTTAACCTCTTTCTAGTATGCTAATAGTTGGGGGGAAAATCTTATTAAATATTAGGAGACATATCAGTTGAAGTTTTTGTTTAAGCCAGTGATTGCGCTGGCACTAGGATTTCTCTTATTGGTAAGCACGGTGTCAGCCACTACGATCAATCAGCATGGGACAGGGGCACCGAAGACAGCCACGCCAGTTAAGCATCTGGTCGTCATATTTCAAGAAAATGTTTCGTTCGACCACTACTTCGCGACGTACCCCACGGCACAGAATCCAGCCGGGGAGCCGCGCTTTCAAGCATCTTCCAGGACGCCTTCAGTGAACGGGCTAAATGATGCACTGCTGCAACACAATCCCAACACGGATAATCCAAGCCGCCTTGATCGCTCTCAAGCGCTTACATGCGATCAGGATCACGGGTACACCGACGAGCAGAAGGCCTATGATCATGGCCTCGCGGATAAATTCGTCGAGTCCGTGAGCGGCAGTAGCTGCACGGACAAGAGCATTGTGATGGACTACTACGATGGTAATACCGTCACCGCCCTCTGGAACTACGCCCAGCGCTTCGCTCTAAGCGATAACTCCTATGGAACTACATTCGGACCCTCTACTCCTGGCGCCTTGAACCTTGTTTCCGGGCAGACGCACGGAGTGACGCCAGCGAGCATTCCCAAAATCGTTTCTAACGGCACAATTATCAGCGATGCTGATCCTACCTATGATGATTGTTCAGTCGGTACGACGGTTTCGTTGAGTGGAAAGAATGTCGGGGATCTGCTTAACGCACAGAACATCACCTGGGGGTGGTTTGAAGGTGGCTTCAAGCCATCTGCAACGACGAACGGTAAGGCCATCTGCAAGACCACGCACACGAATATTGGAGGCACGAGCGTCGTCGATTATATTCAGCATCACGAGCCATTCCAGTACTACCAGTCCACATCCAATCCGCATCATCTTCCACCCACGTCCGTGGCGAATATCGGTAAGACCGACCAGGCGAACCATCAGTACGACCTCTCCGACTTCTGGAGCTCGGTCAAGGCAGGGAACATGCCTGCTGTGAGTTTCCTGAAAGCTGCTGCCTACCAGGATGGTCACGCCGGCTATTCAGATCCCCTGGACGAGCAGAACTTCCTGGTCAATACGCTCAATACATTGCAGAAGACGCCAGACTGGAAGAATACCGCCGTAGTTATCGCCTATGACGACTCGGACGGCTGGTACGATCACGTGCTCGGCCCCATTGTGAATCAGTCCAACGATGCAACATATGACGCGCTCACAGGCACTGGACAGTGCGGGACAGCGAAGACTGGCGCGTATCAGGATCGCTGTGGCTATGGTCCTCGCCTGCCACTGCTGGTCATCTCGCACTTTGCGAAGAGTAATTTCGTCGATCACTCTATCACGGACCAGAGTTCCATCTTGCGCTTCATTGAGGACAACTGGAACCTTGGTCGCATCGGCGATCAATCCACCGACGCGCTGGCAGGGAGCCTTAACACTATGTTCGACTTCTCGCGTGGCGGTGCCGGTACGCTCTTCCTCGATCCCTCGACAGGCAATCCAAACGGTAGATAACTGCCTCTTCGTCGCAAAAGAGGCCATGCGTCAATTAAAACTGGCGCATGGTCTCTTTTTGCTAGAGTTCCACAACCTGGAGAATACTCCCATCCACCAGGGGCGTACCTTTGCGCGCGCGTGGGAAAGCCTTGACGTCGCTCACTTTGATGGCAGTTGTCTGCTCTCCATTTGCGCCAGATGCGGTGAAGAGCAGGTAGTCCTCCTCGGTGACAAGAAGGGTAAGCAGGACGCGCTCTTTCCCTGCCAGCTCGGTTGTGACTACGCCAGCCGTGGCGCGGCCCTTCTGCGGATACTGCCCGGTGGGGACCTTCTTGACCAGGTTGCTGTCCGTCACGACCAGCAGGCTCACGGGGCCGTCCTGTTCATTATCCAGGTACGCGGCGCTGGCGACGGTCGCGCCCTTGCCCAGCGCCAGCGCGGCGACGCCCTGACCGACGCGTCCCTGTGCGCGCAGAGCTTCGTCGCTGAAGCGCAGCGTCTGCCCACTATCGCTCGTCACGAAGTACTCGCCTGCGCCACGCGAGAGCAGCGCCGCCACTACGCTATCACCGTCGGCAAGCTTGATATCCTGCAAGCCATCGACGTCGGCGGTCTTATACTCGCTCAAAGGCGATTTCTTGACCTTGCCGAGTTTGCTGAAGGTGACAAGGTAGCGGTCTTCGTCATAGGTCTCGACGGGCAGGACCGCGACGATCTCTTCGCCCGTGCCCAGCTCCAGCAACTTGCGCAGCGGCTCTCCTTTGGCAGAGCGCGTCCCCAGCGGGATGCGATGTGTGGCGATCTGAAAGACACGTCCGCTGGCGGAGACGCAGAGCAGGTAGTCCTGCGAGGTCGTGGAGACGATCTGGCGTAGTTGCTCGTCTCCGCGCACAGGCGTGTAGGCGGCGGTGCCATTCTTGCCCTTTGGCTTGAAGGCATCGGTGGGCAGCGCCTTCAGCGTCTTGCCGCGTGTAAAGGCGATGGTCAGCGGCTCGCGTTCGTGCAGGCTCTCGACGACCGTGACGGGTGAATGCACCTGTCCCTCAGCGTCGATGGTGGAGCGCCGCTCGTCGCCGAACTGCTTGATCAGTTGCTGCATCTCTTTCTTGAGCAGAGTGAGCAGCGCCTTGCGGTCCGCGAGCAGGTGCTCCAGTTCGTTGATGCGCGTCTGCAACTCCTCTTTTTCGCGCGCGTACTTCCCCGCGTCCAGGCGCGTCACCTGGGCCAGCGTCATGGAGGCGATCACATCGGACTGAATGGCCGTCAACTGATAGCGCGCCTCGATCTCCCTACGGGCGGTGGCGCGGTCCTCCGCCTGCTGGAAGATTCTGACGATCTGCTCTGCGTTGGCGGCACCGATGATCAATCCCTCGACGACGTGCAGGCGTTCGCGGGCCTTGCGCAGATCGAACTCGGCCCGGCGCGTGAGCACATCTACCTGGTGCGCGTTCCAGTAGTTGAGCAGTTCGAGCAGCCCGCTCTGCCTGGGCTGGCGGGCGGCCTGCATGGGCGATCCGAAGAGGAAGACCATCTGGAACGAGAGCGCGACCTGCAGGTCCGTCTCGGCGAAGAGCTGCGAGAGGGTCTGGGCGGCGTCGGCGTCCCGGCGCAGTTCCAGGACGATGCGCATCCCCTTCTCGGTATCGCTCTCGTCGCGCACATCGGGCATCAGCCCTTCGAGCTTGCGCGCATTGATGGCCTTGACGATCGAAGCTTTGACCTTGTCCCTGCCGATCGGCGGGATCTGGGTAACGATCAACGAACGGTTGCGCGGCGTCTCTTCGAGGCGCACCTGTGCGCGTACGATAATGCGTCCCTTGCCCGTGGTGAAGTAGTCTTTGATACCATCGGTCCCGATAATGCGCCCGCCCTGCGAGAAATCGGGGCCAGGGATATAGGTCATCAGTTGCTCGATGGTCATGTCGGGACGGTCGAGCAGCGCGATACAGGCACGCAGCACCTCGCCCAGATTGTGCGGCGGAATATTCGTCGAGAGGCCCACCGCGATGCCGCTTGAAGGATTGACAATCGGCGGGATGCGACCGGGCAGATAATCGGGCTCAACGACCTTTGGGTCCTGCTTGTACGTGGGGTGCAGCGGGACGGTATCCTTCTCCATATCGGCCATCAGCGCCTCGGCCAGCGGCGAGAGACGCATCTCGGTATAGCGGTACGCCGCAGGAGCATCGCCATCTTCGCTGCCCATGTTGCCCTGACCCTCGATCAGCGGGTAGCGCATCGTGAAGGGCTGGGCCATGCGCACGGCAGCATCGTAGACGGAGGTGTCGCCGTGGGGATGATAGTTGCCCAGGATCAGGCCCACGATCTCGGCGCTCTTGACCGTCGGGCGGCTGGAGAGATAGCGCCCCTCGCGCATGCCCGCCAGGATACGCCGCTGCACCGGCTTCAATCCGTCGCGCGCATCGGGCAGGGCACGATCGGTCACGACGGAGAGGCCATAGGTCGCGAATGCCTGGGCCATGATAACAGAAAAATCTTCCCGGACAATACCGGTCTCTACAAGTTCTTCGGGTGAACGCGCCATCTTTCTCTACACATCCAGTTCTTTTACTTTGCGCGCGTGCTCGGCCAGAAACGCTCGGCGCCGCTCTGCATTCTTATCTTCCATCAATTCCGTCACCAGCTTCGCCGCCAGCACGCCATCCTCCATCGTGACGCGCTTCAGGACGCGGCGCGCGGGATCGAAGGTCGTGTCGCGCAGCTCTTTGGGATTCATCTCGCCCAGCCCCTTGAATCGCTTGAACTCCAGCCCCTGCGCGTCGGGACGCGTACGGACGAATTGATCGCGCGCCTCATCATCCAGCAGCCAGAGCAGCTTCCCCCTGTATTTCACCGAGTAGAGCGGCGGGCAGGCGATATACACATGCCCACGGTCGATCAGGTCGCTGAACTCTTGATGGAAGAGCGTCAGCAGCAGGCATTGAATATGCAGCCCGTCCACGTCGGCATCGGTGGCGATAATCACGCGATTGAACTTGAGGCGGCTGGCATCGAAGACATCGCGCGTCCCCGTGCCCAGCACATTGATGATCGTGCGGATCTCCTCGTTCTCGACGATGCTCTTCAGATCGGCCTTGGCGACGTTCAACGGCTTGCCCTTCAGCTTGAGCACGGCCTGGAACTCGGAGAAGCGTCCCTGCCCCGCGCTACCCCCCGCCGAATCGCCCTCCACGATGAAGAGCTCCGCGCGGGCGGGATCGTTGGTGTTGCAGCGCAGGAACTTCTTGGAGAGCGTCGTATCGATCAGCTCGCCATTCTTCTTGTTGCCGGCACGCGCCAGCTCCTCGACCAGTTGCGCCTCGTTGCGGGCCTTCTGCATCTGCAAGATCTTCTTCAACCACTCCTTGCCCGCGCTCGTATTGCTCTCGAACCAGTCCTTCAGGCCCTCGTCAACGATTGAGCGCACGATGCCCTCGACCGGCGCATTGTTCAGGCGATCCTTCGTCTGCCCCTGGAACTGCGGATTGGTCAATTTGACGGAGATCACCACGTTCAAGCCCTGCTGAATTACCTCCGGCTTGAAGCCATCTTTCTCGCGGCTCTTGATAACGCCCAGCTTCACGGCGTAATCGTTGACGACCTTCGTCAGGGCAGCCTTGAAGCCCGTCTCGTGCACGCCGCCGTCGCGTGTACGTACGGCGTTGGCGTAGCTGTACATCGTGATCTTGTAGCCGGTGGTTGGCTGCAGCGCCACCTCAACGCGCACGTCGTCCTTCTCTTTGGCGATGCCGATAACGTGCTTAAAAAGCGGCGCGTTGGCGGTCAACGCGCGCACGTAGTCGGGCAGGCCGTCGCGCGAATAGAAGAGGCGCGACACCTGCTCATCGCGCTCATCGTCCCAGGCGTCCAGGTGGAAGGAGACACCGCAGTTGAGATATGCCGACGCGCTCAGGCGACTCTCGACGGCCTCCAGTGCATAATAGGCTTCGGGGTCGAAGATCGCACGATCGTACAACCAGCGCAACTGCGTACCATGCATCTTCGGATCGCAAGGTGAGACCTGATATGGCAGTGCAGTGCCGCGACTGAACGCCTGTGTAAACTGCTGACCGTCCTTCCAGATGGTCAGCTCCAGCTTCTCGGAGAGCGCATTGATGACAGTCGAGCCGACCCCGTGCAGCCCACCAGCGGTCTTGTAGGCACCTTCGGAGAATTTACCACCCGAATGGGGGACCGTCAGGATCACCGTCGCCGCCGGGAGGTAGTCTCCCTGGTAGAGCATCGGGTCGAACGGCATGCCACGACCCTCGTCGCGCACCGTCACCCAGCCCTCGCGATCGATGCGCACCCAGATATGCTTCCCGAAGCCGGCCACCGCCTCATCGACGGCGTTATCCAGAGCCTCCCAGACCAGGTGCACCAGGCCAGAGGTAGACGTTGAACCGATGTACATTCCCGGACGATGGCGGATCGCAGCGATTCCTTCCAACACCTGAATATCAGCCGCAGAGTAGGCAGCGCCGCCCTGCTTCTTTGCCTTCGTTATCGTTTTCTGCTCCGGCTGCGCGGAGCTCTTTTCCCTCTGAGTGTTCTCTTTTGAAAAAAATGATAGCTGCCCCTGTACTACATCAGGCTCGTCTTGCATCGGTAAGGGGCCTTTGGGGGAACGCGACATCTTCCGTATACCTCATTTCACATTGCTTTGCATTACGCTTTTCAGCATACAGCCTTCCTCCGGGAAAGTCAATATGATTTTGGACCAAAAGTTCTAATTCACAGAGAAGCTTCTCAGGCTGTATGTCACATACTTCTCTTTTCTTTCTGTAGCAATAACCGCCGGTAAGCACCGTATATTCCCTCCAAATTCATACATGGTGTAACGAAGAAGCCCCATCATTCTAATATCTTGCATTACTCTAGTACTTCTCTTTCACAAACATTTCCATCACATGCCTACATGATCTTTATACTTTCTCTTTATTCACACGATTTTCACAGACAGGATTGTAATTTTTATCATACTCAATTATAATTACTTTAATTGTCATATACTCTCTCATCGTTTATGCTTACTCTCATTTCAAGGAAGGATTATAGAGGGTTATGCCTCGCCCGCCTAAGCATGTTTCTCCAGATACTCTGGGAGGGCGCATCAGAGCCGCTCGTGAACGCCTTCAGCTTTCTTTAGCAGATGTTGCCGAAGGACACTACAGTACCAGTCTTATTTCGCAAATAGAGCGCAATAGGGCTGATCCGTCGCACGAGAGCCTGCGCTTCCTTGCAAAACGGCTCGCGCTCCCACTTGAGGACCTGGAGACTCTGGCACAACAACATCGTGCCCTGGAGATAGAGCCGCGCGACTATAAAACCTATGAAGAATTACGCGTTGAAGCTACTCAACTACTGAACAATAAAGAGTTCTGCGCAGCCCTCACTCTTCTCAATAATCTTCCTCTTTCGCAGATACCGACTCTCCTGCGCTGGCGTCTCGTGGCATTACGCGGGCACGTCTATTTTGAGCAACGGAAATTCATGAAGGCGCAGCAAGACTTTCTCTACGCGATCAGCGAACAGTCCTATGCCGAGTCTCTGCCAGTCGATCTACAACAGGAACTTCTGCTCCTACATCTGCATCTCGCGGAGACGTATCGAGCCTTGCAGCAACATGAAGAGGCACGGGAGGAGTATGCCATCGCGCTGCAGATGGTCAATCTTGAGACGCCCGCCGGCTGCGCCGCCGAGGCGAACTGGGGGATGTCCCTGGTCACCCTGGAGGCCAATAAGAAGCACACTACACCCGAGTACACGGCGGAATGCCGGGAGCGTAATCTATATAAAGCGCTTGAGCATGCCGAGAATGCACGTTTCCTGTATCGCTCGATTGGAGAGCATTTGCGCGCTGCCGCCGTTACCTGCCAGGTTGCCCACATCGAACAGATGTTGGGCAATGTCGAGCGAGCCCGCACCTACCTGGAAGGAGTCCTTACTACCTGGTCATCCAGCGAAAAATCGTCTTCCCAACCTGTAGATACTCACTGTCTGCGCGAGGAGGCGAACGTGATCTCGGCAGCCGCCTGCTCTCTGGCAGGAATCGAGCTCGAGGCGAAGAACTTCACAGCGGCACGCAGCTATGTTGATCAGGCGTTGGAGGCCGGCCATAAGACCTATAAGCTCAGGCGCGCCGATGCATATGTGATGCTGGGTCGTATATTGGAGGCAATCAATCCAAAAGATCCGGCGGTGGCGGAGTCGTTCCGTTGCGCAACGCGGGAGTTGGCCGATACGCAGCGCATCGCTGCGCGTATCAGCGCACACGTACGTCTGGGTCATCACCTGCTCAGGATAGGCAAGATAGAAGAGGGCGAACAGGAACTGGAGCAGGCGCATTATCTCTCAACCCTGGTATCGAGCGGCCCGACCACCTCTGGGGAAGATTCTTCCCTCCTCTAGGTGTTATACTATGCAAGAGATTGTTCCTGAAAACTTCTAGAGAGATATATAGGGAAGACCATGATGAAACCTGTCACGGGCCAATACGAGTGCCAGCACCGCTCTGGCATAGGGCTCGACTACTTTACTTCCCGCATCGATCGGCTTATAGTACAGGCAAACGGACGCTTCGTGCTGGTCGTGCAGGAACACAGCCGCGTATCGAACGCGGCTCAGTCATTTATCAGCGGACAACAGGTCTCGTCGAGCGCACCGGAGACGCGACGCGAGGGCAGCTACAACCAGCAGGGTACCGCCCTCTGGCTGAATTTTGACGATGGGACACAGGAACAGGGCCAGTTCTCCTGGAATGGAGATGGGGTACAGATCGGCAAGAACTTCTTCAATAAAGTCTCCGATTCAACGCTGCTGCCGCCCACACATCGTATGAAGCAGGATATGGATGATATCGCTAAAGGGCTGAAGATCGCGGGCGCGATTGGCGGCATGGCAATGAAGGCCGCCAAAACCATCAATGAGACGATCCAATCGACGAGGGAGTCAGGCACCGGGACGCAGCCACAATCCCCTCCGCCGCAAACAGCGCCGCCCCCCTCCCAGAATGCCGCGCCCAACCAGCCTCCAACATACCAACCGCCTGTACAGAGGCCACCTGCACCAGAGCCAGCGCAGCAGACGGTCCCCGGACAACCCGCCGCGCTCTTCTGCGACCAATGTGGCGCGCGCGTGCGTCCAGGCAAACGCTTCTGCAACAACTGTGGCGCACGCCTGCTGTAGAGCTCACTTTGCCGCCTGCTGCTCCTTCATCAGAAATTCGTAGGCGGCAATGATGCGCTGCATCTGCCGTTGATCCCCCCCGCGATCGGGATGATGGCGCTTGGCAAGCGAGCGATAGCGCCGCTTGATCTGTTGCGGCGTCGCGTTCGGTGGCAAGCCCAGCACCGAGAGCGCCTGCTGGCGCTGGACGAGGGTGCGCGCGGGATTGCCATGGCTCTGCCAGATCGTGCGCGCGCTCACACGCAGCATATCCCATAGCAGGCCAACAATTGTTTTGGGTGGTCGTGAACTCATATCATTTTTCCAGACAGGCTATGCGCACTTGTATCTTTCTACTACTATATGCTATTCGTCGCTTCTGTACAATAAGTTGCAGAGACGCTTCGGCGGCAAGCAGCTTAACCATTCCAACCGGTTCCCTTGTGCATGTGAAGTGAAACTGAATGACAACCTCACACGTGAAACACCTGATAGCCACTACCGATACTATAGTTTATTATTTTCTATGCATAGCCAGAAAAGCTATACTCAAAGGGACGCACTCATCTATTGTAAGGAGGTGGTATTTATGGCTACAGGAGCACAGACGAACAGGACAGACAAAAGGCAACCACGCGGATCAAAGTCGGGCCTTTTGCAGACCGTACAGCAGGATACTAAGCCCGCACGGTCGTTTCTCAACAAGTTCAGTAACGACTGGGTAATGAACTTCTCCGGCATTATCGCGTATAACTTGCTGATGTCGATGCTGCCTATGGCGATCGCTCTCCTTGGCGTTCTTGGCCTGTTTCTGAATCCAGCTCTGGTGCATAACGTGACAGCCCAGATTGGGAAGGTCATACCCGGTTCTGGCTCACAACAACCTTCGGGTACACGGCAGGCTCTAGACCTGGCACTCACGCAACTACATAAAGACGCCGGTATCATCCTGGTTATCGCTATTCTCGCGGCGCTCTTCGGCGGCTCCCGCCTGTTCATAACGTTAGAGGGCATTCTGGATCTCATCTACCGCGTACGACCGCGCCCGCTGCTACGCCAGAACCTGATCGCGTTAGGCATGCTGGTGCTGTTTATCGTGCTCATCCCGATAATGGTCTTCGCCTCTGCCGCGCCTTCGTTTGTCTTCTCACTGCTGGGCAACTCGCCGCTGAAGAGCATACCCATTATCAGCGACATCGTTAGTCCCGGTGGGCAGATCAGCGTGACGATCGGCGGCATTGTCAGCGGACTGATCGTATCGTTTGTGCTATTCGAGGCCATCTATTTTATTGTGCCCAACCAGCGCATTAGCTGGCGCAATAGCTGGCGCGGCGCCGTCGTCGCGGCAATCCTATTGGAGTTGTTCCTGGTCGCCTTTCCGTTCTACGTTACCCATTTCCTCGGTGGCTATGCAGGTCAGATCGGCTTCGCAGTGATCCTCCTCATTTTCTTCTACTACTTTGCGGTGATCCTCCTGCTCGGAGCCGAGGTCAATGCCCACTTCTTCGAGAAGGTGCAGCCCCTGACAAACGATCTGGTAACGTTCATCAGCACGATGAGCGGCAAGCTCAATCGCGATATGCCCACCAGCGAGTCTTCCACACATACGAATACCGCACCGACTGACCTGGCCGACAAAGCGCACGTGAGGGACGATGCCCAGAAGGAGCACCTGCAACAGGAGATTGTCCCCGCGGCCATGACAAAGAGCGATCAGACGAAGAAGAAAGAAAAAAAGAGGCAGCAGGGTTCAGGTGCTTTGACGACGGCCCTGAGCGTAGTTGCTGGCACCGCCCTCGCCTTTGTCTTCCAGATGCTGCGGCTGCGCCAGCGAGGAAAGTAGATTCTCACATCCGATATAGCTGCATTCTTGACGTGAACAATACTGATCTGTTACACTTTAAATCAATCCAACAAAAGCGCCCCGTATAAAATTTAAAAACATCTCTATATCATTGGAATGCAGTCTGTCTCTCCGGTGAATCTATCTTTCAGAAGAGGTTAAGACTATGCCAGGTGAAAGTTCTCTATACACCAGCAATCATGAGCACCTGCAACTAGTAAAGGCGCTGCGCGAGAGCGAACTATTGCGTGAACTCTCAGAATTACTAGCCTCCTCGCTCGACCCCACCCATATTTTACAGGTGCTTGTGAGGCGTACCACCGAGGTTTGCGAGGTCGAGCGCTGTGCCGTCTGGCTGCTGGATAGCGCGCGTGGTATTTTTCTCCCTTCCGCCTACCATCTCTCCGCCCCCCATCTCGACCCACAGGACGTGCAGGCGGCAGAAAAAGTGTGGCACGCCACCTCATTCCCCTTTGATGATCCTTTGATCGATCGCCTGCTGGCACAGAACAGAATGCTGGCCCTCGCAGACCTGCGCGAGGAGAAGAGGGCCCCCATGCAAAAGCTGGCGGAAAAGTTCCTGGTCTGCTCAGTCCTTCTGGTCGCCCTGGTTCGCGAGGGGCGCCTCGTGGGCATGATGTCGCTCGACAATCCCGGTCGCAGCGGGACTTTCTCGCAGGAGCAGCAACAACTCGCGCGCTCCATTGGTCAACAGGCAGCCGTTGCGATCGATAACGCCCAGCTCTACCAGCAGGCACAGAAGGAGCGCAACCGTGCGGAACGCTTAACCAGCCGGGTGCAGTCTAACTATACTGTGGCTATAACCGTCAACTCGGGCAAGGATCTCACCACAGTACTCGAAACGGCGGTGCAGCATCTCGTGCACGGCGCGGAGGCCGAGGGGGCCGCTATCGCCCTGCTCGATGCCGATACCGTCATATTTGCCAGTGCGCTCGGTCTGCATCCTCAACGGGCGCAGGAGATAACGCTACAAGATCTTCCCCACTGCCAGACCGCTACCGCGAATGGCTCGATCATATTTGTAAAAAGCGAGCGGCTTGACGGCAGCGAAAAAGACTGGTTCCAGCAAATAGGACTGGAACACGCACTAATCGTGCCGCTGATGATTGGCACCCAGAGTCGGCGGCGGCGCACAACGGACGATACCGATACGCAGCGCACCCATTGCGTCGGCCTGTTGTTCGTCAACTATCCTCCCACACAGCGCCTGCCATCGCAGGGACAGTACGCATTCGCGCAGGATATCGCGACCCAGTGTGCACTGGCGGTCGAGAAGAAACGCATCCTGAACGAAGCCCACCAGGCTGCTACCCTGGCAACGGAGCGCGCCAACACGCTCGACGCCGTCCTGAACGCGATGAACGAGGGCATCCTGGTCGTTGATATGGAAGGGCAGGTCATTGTCCACAATAGCACAGCAGCGCATTTTCTCGGCCTATCCCAGCAGAACACAGAGCCGCTGCTGACTTTCTTGCAGCGCCAGCCGATCACTACGCTGGATGGGCACCCGCTGCCCATCGAAAGCTTTCCCGTCGTGCGCGCCATGCACGGCGCGGCGATTCACGGGGAGCGCTTTATGACGCAGCGTGCCGATGGCTCGGAACGCGCCGTTGAGGTCAATGTCGTGCCGCTCTTCGATGACGAGGCACAAAAGATCGGTCTCGTCTGCGCTTTTCGCGATGTGACGGAACAGGTACGCGTCGATCGGCGCATCCGCACGGTGCTGGACGCTCTCCTGCACGCCGCCGAGGTCGTCTCCGGCGTGAGCGATATGGAGGAGATCCTGCATCGCGTCCTCGCTATGACACTGAAGGCGTTGAACTGTGAGCGCGGCGTTGTACAGCGCTATGACCATCAGACGAAGGCTTTTATTCCGTTATTGTCGATCGGCTTCTCCCCCGCGGCCGAGGCGCAGTGGCAGGATAAGCAGAGACGCTGGCTGGTGCCTGCGGAGGGCGACTACGCGGGCTTCCACGCTCAGTTGCTGGCTGGACACGCCACCCTGGTCAACGACGAGCAATGTCCCGAACACCCAAACGCCTTCCACGATACGATGATCCTGGCCGCGCCCATCACCCACAACAACCACCTGCTCGGCATGATGATGCTCGATCGCTCTCCACGCGCCAGGTCAGAGGATAGGTCCCACGAAACGGGCGCGCGTCAGGAGTCCAGTCGCGGCTTCAACGTCTGGGATATTGCTGTGGTCGCGGGGATCGCCCAGTTTGCGGGACTGGCGATAGAACAGACGCGCTGGCAGCAGGAGGCAACGATCGCACGCACCAACGAGGCAACGATGCGCGAGACCAACGCGCTGAAGGACGAGTTTCTGGCAATCACGGCCCACGAGTTTCGCACGCCTTTGACTATCATCCTCGCGCACAGTCAGATGATGGCGCGCGTGCTGAGGCGCCTCCCTAACCAGGATGCCTTCAACAAGCTGTATGAGAGCATGAACAGTATTGAGACGCAGGCGCACCAGTTGACCAATATCGTCGGTACCTTCCTGGAGGTCACGCAGCTCAATCGCGGCCAGGTCACACTCAATCAGGAGGATTTTGACCTGGAAGAGGTCGTCGAGGAGTCGGTCACGAGCAATAGCGCGACCTCGACGCTCCATGCTATCAGCTACACGGTCACGCCCGCCGAATACCCCTATTTCGTACACGGCGACCGGGCGCGTATACTCCAGATTTTTGCCAACCTGCTGCAAAATGCGATAAAATATAGTCCGCCCGGCAGTCCCATCACAATCACACTGTCGCAGCGTACCCGGCTTGAGCGGGAGACGATGATCGAGGTGTCCATTGAGGATAAGGGGATCGGCGTTCCGCCAGAAGCACAGGAACACCTGTTCGAGCGCTTCTATCGCGCCCCCAATATCGCAGGAAGCCAGACGCGCGGCGTGGGCCTGGGACTCTACGTGGTGGCGGAGTTCTTGCGCCTGCACGGTGGCGATATTCGCGTGGAGAGCAGCGGCATCGTTGGCGAGGGGAGCCGTTTCACCTTTACATTACCACTGTTGTTAGTGTAGTATCCTCAAACGGACCGCTATAATGGAGAAACGTCTCGTCGTCTGCCGCTGCGCCCCATGCCCTCGACGTATCTATTCTACAAACTGTGCGCCGCCTGCGCAGGCGACCGGACTACTCGCCCAGCATCGAGTTCCAGCTCCTCTTCGGCGACCTTCCACAGCGCATGACGACGCCGACGGGACGCGAACTGGGCGCCGAGCGCTATACCTACATGAAAGGTTTCTTTACCCGCCTGCGCCAGGAGATCGAGGGCGAACTCTAAAACAGCTCGCCGAGCAGGATGACGTAGTTAAACGTCGTACGCGTGCTTACCGGCGCGGTCAGATGCACGGTAAAGCCGACCTGCGGCTGCAAAGATATATACTGCACTACAACGGGTCCGGGATTGCTCGTCAGCATCACCTGAACAACGCTGGAGGCGGTGACGCGCGTATTAGATAGGGTTACGTCGCTCTGGCCAGTCTCGAAGGCGCTCGATCCTGAGAGGGAACCGCGCGCCGCCACACCAAGCTCACCCTCGAACATCTCCAGGATGGGCAACGGTGCAACGAGTCGTTCCTCTTCCCGGCGCGCAAGGGCTACCTGCTGTCTGTCAAGCGCTTCTCTTACCTCCGACGTGAGCAGCTCCTCACCGGTCTCCTGCTCCTCAAGCCGTCTCTCTGGCATCTTTGGTATCGCGGGCAGAACCGCTGTCTCCAGGCGTACCTTGCCATTGCGCTTGAGTGAGCGTGCCTGGCCGCGCACAGGCGCCTCCACGACAGTGTGAGCTGGCGGCGCAGTATCGATCACCCTTACCAGGGGCACATCGGGCCGCTCCCTGGTAACGTCGCTCTCTACGCGATCGTAGGGCAGAGCCGGGCGCGCATCTTGAGAAGAAGTCGGTCCCTGCGATGATGTTATCGGCCTCTGCTGATGCGCTGGAGCAGCTTTCGCAGGATTCCCGATCGCCGCAATCGACGATGTGAAACGCTGAGCCAGGCGCGCCAGCATGCTTGTACCCTGCGCGCGCCCCTCACCAGGAGCTTCGGACTGCCGCTCCGTCTCTGTAGAACCGTCGCGAGGAGTCGCGAAATGTTCGCTGGTTGTCGCATTCATCAGACCGGCGGGTCGTACTGTCTGTAGCGTTCTGGATTGCAGGCTCAGCCGCGGCGGAACAAGCGGCGTCCCGCTGCTCGTGGTTGATCTGGAAAAACTCTGCTCGTCATCCTGCCACTCCTGTTCTGACGTACCAGTATCCGCGAGCGCCTCTTCTACTGAAGCGGAAAGATGCTGGCGCTCCTGCTCAATGCGCAAACTCCATTTGCGCCGTTCACTACGTTCTTCATGCAAAGCCATCGCTGCCCCCATACATTTTTTTCGACAAACGATATATGTTGAGATGCACAGACGCAGTATAACACATCCGCTGGAATTGCCAGCTTATATAGCACATTTGGATAACTAAAAATACTCAGAATATTACGTATCGTAACAAGTTTTAGAATATGTAGACAAACGTGAACAAATGTGGACATGTATGACAATTTTCTCATGTTTCTTGACAATTTGTTCTCTCTCCCCTATTCTTTCCGCAAGAGCACATTTCCAATCATGTTTCGCGGGGGACGTCCGGTAAAACGCTCCCTACGGTAAAAGCATGAGCGTGTTGGGAAGCGTCCCAACGTGTGAGTCATGCTCATTTCCACTGCAAACGTTTTGCAGGAGTCTGCTTCGCACCCATCGCTCCAGTACAGGCCATCATTTCTGATGTCTTGTATGACGGTTGGTCGTAGTCCAACCGCCCGCCTGGTTCGTTTGTCAACGGGCGTAGGTCAAGGCGAGAAGGGGATTGATAGGGCCAGATCCTATTTGTCCATGCTTTTCACAACTATGCACAGAAACCGCTACAATACAATCCTGGATCGTGGAGCGAGCATATTCTCTACGCTCCATAGCCGCCGATTGGCTAGCTATTTTTAGCCAGCTATCTTTTATTATGAGGGAGGTTTTTCCTGACATGAAGCTCAGCGGTACACATAAGTTTAAAGCATCTAGCACGCAGGTATTCAATGCTATTCTCAATCCTGAAGTTCTGAAATCCTGCATCCCCGGCTGTCACTCCATCGAATATCTCGATAATAACCGTATCCAGGCACATATCAGCACGCCCCTGCCCGGTCTTAAGGGACCCTATAGGGTCGTCATCAATATTGCCAACCACCAGGCACCGCGCTACCTGGAACTCCAGGTGCTGCGCCAGGGTCGTGGCGGCTCCGTCAATGCCGTCAGTCAGATCAATCTCAACGACGAAACCGACGGCGCGCTGCTTTCTTACGATACTCAGGCCGATCTTGAAGGACCCATCGCCCTCGCTAACAATCCGATCGGCCAGGGTATGACGAAGAGCACGCTCGGCACATTCTTCAAAAATCTGGATAAAGCGATCGTCTAGCGCACAGGCAGAAGTTTGCGCCTGCCTTGCTCATCGATCCGGTAAGCAAGGCAGGCGCATTCTCTACAGCGGCTAACTTCCCGCCGAGGCGGCTTCCGACGAACGGAGCATTGTTTCGAGGCAGCTAAAGAACTGCCCGGTTAGCTTCTCGGCGGCACTGCTGAGCAGGCGCGCCCCTACGCTGGCGATCGTGCCGCTCACCAGGACACGTGCGGTCCAGTCCATGCGCGTCTGGTGAGCGTCTATGGACACCAGGTCCATATGCCCGAATAGCTCGACGCCGCTCCCCGGCGCCTTGCCGCGCCCCTTCACCAACATGTAGTCCTGAGGCCGCATCTCCCGCGTGACGTCCAGGGTGAACTTCGCCTTCACCGGCCCCACGCCTATACCGATGACGGCCTTCCAGTGCTCGTCTTCCAGTACTTCTAAGCTCTGAAACCCGGGCGCACACTCCGCTACTTTGTTTACATCGAGCAGGTAGGCCCATACATTCTCTTTAGAAGTTTTAAACGTCTGACTTCCTGAAAATTCCACGGCATTTACCTTTCTAGCTGAATGAAGATGACTGACGGTGTCATTCGCGAACGAGGAAAGCCTTTCTCTTTAGCACGAATTCTCCTACGAATGGTGTCAAGGGGCATAACGCGATCATGGTAACAAAAATAGCAGTTCTGGCTACGCTCGCTTGCAGCAAGCAGATCGTTCTTTTTTTATCATACCACAAGATGACTCATGTGAAATGGCACAACGCCCACCCATGCTTCACCATGAAACTGTCCTCCCCTGTCTTACTCTAACGTTGGGAACTCCGTGACGCGCAAATTGGTACAGCCATAGGGGATGAGCCTCAATTCCTCTTCCGGCTCGTCCGATGACACGGGACTCACTGGCAATGGCCCGGCGGCATTATGTTCTACCATCCACGCCGGCACGCGGCGCCCTTTCACCCGCAGCAGTACAGGAGCACCCTCCGGCGAGAACGGCCCCTCGCCAACCGGGCGGGTGATCACGGAACAAGAGCGCTCTGGATGCGCCCGGTCGATCGCTAAGGCATAATTCCACGGACTGACCGGGTGAACCTCCCAATCGGCATGCGGAATCTCTCCCCTGATCTGTCGCCAATCCTCGTTCATTCGAAGAGAGTATACTAAAGGCCCACGCGCAACAGATATACTGTTGTGATAGCGTGTCTGCGCCTTGATTGGCATGGACAGGCGCAGGCGAATGGACCCTGGTATACTCCATTGGCGTTCGATCGTATAGAACATTCCCACCTGCAGCCGCTCTTCAGGCTCCTCGCCCTCTATCGCCATGCTCGCTTCACCGGCCCAACCGGGTATATGAAGGTGCAATGGGAAGCGCACGGGTCGCTCGCTGGATACTTTAATCAGTACGCTCTCCTCGAAGGGATACTGCGTCTGCACTTCGATGCGGACAGGCACACCGCCGATAATTGTGGAGACAACACAAGGGGCATACGAGAGTGCGATCAGTCCGTCATCGGGGGCACGCATCCAGAGGTGCATAGCAAATTTGGGCCATCCCTGGTGCATGTTGGCAGTGCAGCAACCAAAATTTGGTTCCAGACCAAAGATGTTCGCGTCAGGACCGTTCGTGCTGTATAGATGATCCTCCGCGACGGCGCAGACGACCTGGTTGGCCTGCTGATCATACTGGTGCGCCCACATATCCGGCTTGAACGTGGCAGGCAGCGCGTTGAAGGCGATGCGCTCCATGCGCTCGGCAAATGCAGGCTCACCGAGGATGGCGAACAGGGTCTCCAGCGAGAAGAGGTACTCGACGACGGCGCACAGTTCGGTCCCCTGCGAGGGATCTTTGCCGGCCAGCACTTCGTCGCCAGAGAAGATGCCGGTGGCCTGGCCGTGATAGGTGTCGAGCGTCTCGATCATCTGCGCGGCGGCACGCCTGTCCGCCGCGTCGTGCGTGAGCCGGTACCAGAGCGCGGGCAGCTTCAGGGCCATGGCATTGTTGACAACGTGGCTCTGAAACTGCCATTCCGTCTGCTTCTCTTTGTAGGGAAAGTCCGCGAACTGCGCTTGCCACCGGAAGGTCTGTCCCTGCACAGTACTCGCCAGAGCGAGCAGCCAGCCCTCCCCGGTTCGCTCGTACAGCCAGTATATGCTCAGCACGAGGTCGGCCCCGCGTAACTGCGCCCACGAACGCAGTTGCTCGCGCTCTATCTGCCCCTGCAAACGGCGGAGGAAACGCTGCATGGCGGGGATCACACGCGCGTCGCCCGTCGCTTCATACCATTGCGTCAACGCCTTGAGCAGCACGTACACGGGCCAGGGATCGTACTGGTAGCCATAGGTTGCATCATGGAGCGGACCCAGCCAGCCATCCTCCTGCTGATGCTCCAGGATATAGTCCATCCAGTACCCCACCTTGCGCTTCAGCGGTTCGCTATCCAGCAAGAAGGCCAGCGGGACCAGTCCATCGAGCCAGTAAGGGGCGCGCTCCCAGCCCTCTCCACCGCCCCCTGTCCAGGCGCTCTCGGCGATATCGGGCCAGAACTCGTCCAGGTGCCCGCTCAAACCCTCGGCCTGGATACGCAACTGCTGCAGCAACCAGCCTGCCGGTCGAATGCTCCCCAGAGGAAGCGGCTCGAAGGCGTTCCTGAGCAATTGCTGCTCTGTATCCATAGCGTGTGTCCTCCTTTTTTGGTACCATTGGCAGATAAACAGCAAGCCACCGCAACCAATCATGCCTTGACATAACTTATACTATAACGCAAGATAAGGATGGTAGTGCAAAGAAGGAGTTACATATTTGGCAAATACGATCTATCTTGTTCGTCACGGCGAAAATCTCGCCAATCTCACTCACGAATTCTCTTACAAACTCGTAGATTACTCACTGACCGCTAAAGGTATCAAGCAGGCTCAATTGACTGCCGCGTACTTCAGAGATAAACACATTCACGCAGTCTACGCTTCTCCGCTCAAGCGGGCGCGGGAGACGGCTGAGATCATTGCAAAGGAGTCCGGACTGTCCGTCGCGCTACTGGAGCAGTTTCGCGAGATCAACGTCGGCGCCCTGGAGCTCCGGCCCCCTACCCAGGAGAACTGGGGGCTGCACGATCGCATCCTGCAGGCGTGGGTCAACGGCAGATATGAAACGCGCTTCCCTGGCGGGGAGGACTACACAATACTATGGGCACGGATGCGTTCGGGTCTAGAGGAGATCACCCGCGACAAAACGGGGCACAACATCGTCGTCGTCGGTCATACGGGCATCTTCACGCGCACGATCTGCGACATCTGTCCAGATATGGACCCGGAGCTGTTAACGAGCGTGAGAAACCACAACTGTTCCATTACAGAGATCGAACTTTCGACCGACGATGGGCAGGTGGTAGGGACGCTCAAGCGGTGGTCAGACGCCGCGCATCTCGACGAGGGTGAACCGGTTTCAGGCAGTCCTCAATCGAACGATGGCGACCGCGGTCGCTAGACGGCCCGGAAAAACAAAGAGGGAATCTCTGTACGAGAGCGAGCGCTGTGGAACGTCCCTGTTGCCACTAGAGCGCTCCATAGGCTGTGCATCCTGACCACACGCTCCTGACCTTCTGCATGCTGAAACGGCTGCTATAAAAGGGGCTGTTGGAGATGCCCTTTTCCGCTCCCAGAGCAAAAATACCATTTTATCGCAGCCGTCTCAGCATGTCTCAGCCCGGCATCGTCTGTCCCGGCCTGCCTCTTCCACCCTCATACAAAGATCTACTTCTAGTATGCCCTGTACTCATCACAGGTCCATCACTCCCTGGCTGCTTTGCTCACGAGCTAGTCACGAAGGATTCTTCCAGTATGCTGCACCATCTGTTATAGTTAATGGGCAATGCACAAAGAGTGACACCAGTCTCATCGATCTGCTGGAACAGATGCTAGCGCCGCCGATGCTCCGGCGCATCTACGCCAAAGAACGACACTTGCTCGCAGCCGTTTCACATAGCAGAGGCAATTCCAGGATGAAGAAGCTTTAGAGCACGCGACAGAAGACTGCCTTCAGATACGCCGTCTCAGGCATAGCCAGATTGATAGGGTGATCAACATCATGCGTGTAGGTCTCAAGCAATTGCACCGAGCGCCGCAGGTGCTGTGAGCCCTGGGAGAGCGCGCCCAGCAGATCGTCCAACCCAACGACGCCGGAGCACGAGCAGGTGAGCAGGATACCGCCCGGTCGCAGCACCTGCATACCGAGCGTATTCAGACGACGATAAGCTTTGAGCGCCTGTGAGCGCGCGTCGCGCGTCTTAGCGAACGCTGGCGGGTCGAGCACAACAACGTCGAAGAGTTCCCCCCCAGCCTGGGCCTTTTCCAGGTAGTCGAAGACGTCCGCGACGAGAAATTCGTGCCGCCCAGGATCGAGACCGTTGAGCGCAAAGTGCTGGCGCGCGGCCTCTATAGCGGGGGCCGAGACATCGACGCTGGTCACGCGCGTGTCGGGACTGGTCAGGGCAGCATAGACGGAGAAACCGCCAGTATAGCTGAAGCAGTTGAGGACGCGTCTGGCAGGCGCATATTTGCGCAGAGCCGCACGCTTATCGCGCTGGTCCAGGAAAAAGCCGGTCTTCTGCCCCTGCCACGGATCTACCTGGAACTGGAGGCCGTTCTCGCGGATCGTTACCCGTTCGGGAACATCGCCAGCAACGACGACGGGCGTCTCGATCTCCAGACCTTCGCGCCGACGAGACGCGCTATCGTTGCGCAATAAAATTCCACGCGCGCCCGTCTCCTGCGCCAACGCTTCTAGCAATTGTGGGCGCAGGCGCTCCATGCCGGCGGTGTGAATTTGAGCTACCAGAATATCAGCATAACGATCCACCACCACGCCGGGGAGCCCATCGCCCTCGGAATGGATCAGGCGATAGGCATTCGTTACAGCGGGATCAAAGACCTGGCGCAGGGCTACGGCGGCGCGCACACGACGGCGCAGAAATTCAGCGTCTATCGCCTCTTCGGGGTCGCGCGTCAGAATGCGGATCGCGATATCGGTCTGTGGATTATAATAGCCGCGCGCCACAAACTGCCCGGTCGCCGACTTCACATCGACCAGGCCACCAGCTTCAATCCAGCGTGGCGGCTGCTGTAACGCACCCGAAAAGATCCACAGGTGTCCGCCCGGCAGACTCTCCTTGCGATGCGGCTTTAGACTGGCTGTAGGGTAATGAACCGAAAATACCATGCCACGCAAACTCCTTCCTCTTTTTACTCTCTTTTTGCTTGCTATAGTGTGATTGTGCTGATATTATCGCACACGCACAAAGCAATTTTTGCCATCGCTTACCATTCCCTCCAGGTAACGCTACCGTAACGATCGCGGGACACCCCATAGTGCTGCGTCGTCGTGAAGGCAACGACGCCTGGAGCATGCACAAAAAAACCCGGCTACCGACCAGGCTGGTCGGTAACCGGGTTCTTTACTGTAACCCCTGCTAGCGCTGCAAACGGATAGCGGCAACCACCGGGTCGGTATGGTTTTCAGCCTGGCGGATCTCAGCTTTCTTGAGATTATTGGCGCTATTGATGAGTGCGATATGGGTAAATGCCTGTGGATAATTCCCCAGGGCGACATTATTGCGTGCATCGATCTCTTCGGAGAAGAGGCCGAGGCGCCCGGCATATGTCAGCAACCGCTCAAAGAGCGAGCGAGCCTCCGCAACGCGTCCCTGCATGGTCAGGTTATCGATCAGCCAGAACGTACACATGGCGAAGGTACCCTCCGAGCCCGACAGGCCATCGTCTGCGTGATAGCGATACACAAAGCCGTGCTCGTCCGTCAGCTTCTCCATAATGCGATCAACAGTCGAGCGCATGCGCGGATCGTCCGGAGGGATAAAGCCGACCAGCGGGAGCAGCAGGTTGGAGGCGTCCAGCATATTGTCGCCATAGGACTGGGTAAACGCACCGATCGCTGCATTATAGCCGTGGGTCAGGATATCGGCGCGGATCTGGTCGCACACCATCTGCCAGCGTGCGAGTCGCTCAGCCGCCAGGTGATACTGTTCAGCGGCCTTGATAGCACGATCGAGCGCGACCCAGCACATCACCTTAGAATAGACGAAGTGCCGCTCGCCGCCACGCACCTCCCAGATGCCGCAATCGGTCTCGTGCCAGTGCTCGCACACATGCTCGACGATGGTGCACATCATATTCCACAGCGGACCTTCCAGCTTCTCACCGTAGCGCTCGAAGCAGCCCTGACGCCGGTAGAGATGGATGCAATCCAGTAGCTCCCCAAACACGTCCAGTTGCTTCTGACTTGCCGCGCCATTGCCGATGCGCACCGGGCCGGAGTTGCAGTAGCCGCTGAGATGGGACAGCTCCTGCTCGGTCAGATCGCGCTCGCCGCGCACGCCATACATAATCTGCATCTCTGCGCCATCGGCGATCGAGAGGCGACGCAGCCAGTGGGTGAACGCGCGCGCCTCATCAGTAAAACCCACCACGTTCAGCGCATACAGCGTAAAGGTTGCATCGCGCAGCCAGACAAAGCGGTAGTCCCAGTTGCGCACGCCACCCAGCTCTTCAGGCAGAGATGCCGTGGGTGCGGCAACGATCGCGCCGGTAGGTGCATAAGTCATCATCTTGAGCGTAAGTGCGCTCCTCTGAACCCAGTCCTCGTAGGGACCGTGATACGTCATGCCTGCCACCCACTCGCGCCAGCAGTGAAGGGTATTCGCCAGCTCGAAGTCGAAGTTCCGCTGGTGCAGTTCGGTCTCGACCAGCCTGCGCGCGGCCTGTACTGTTCGTCCCACGCCTAAAGCGAATGTCAGGCACTCGCCCTCGCGCAGTAGCACCTGGGCCACAACTGACTTGTGCCAGTCGTCGCTATCCTGAACCATCTCTACAGAAAACGACGGTAAGAGATTACTTCCCACGATGGCCAGGCCAACGTGTTGCTGCGCGCTGGTGATCAACGCGCCTTTATTTTCGGGTGCCAGCAGCACCTCGGATGGCAACGCGGCGTAATTCGGACTGACGCGCAGCCTCATCGTCACCGCCATCTCGCCATGTGTGCATTCTACAATGCGGACCAGACTATGACACGAACCATCCTTGTGCGCCCAGGTATTATTGTTCATCGCCCTATAGGGCCAGGCGCTCAAGGTCTCCACCGGCATAAAATCGGTAAGTACAATCTCACCCGCTGTGCTGGCAAAACGCGTTTGCAGCACGTTGCTCCCACGCAGATAGCGCTGAGATCCTGGAATTGTTCCTTCGGCGGGCGCGATCTGAAAGTACCCCCCTTGCTCCGCATCGAGCAAGCGGCAGAAGATGGCCGGGCTGTCAAAGTCAGGTAGACATCCCCAGTCTACCGACCCATCCGGTGATACCAATACCGCTGAATGACAATCACCAATGACTCCATACGAATTAATCGGCAGATACTCGCGATTGATTTCGTTATTCCCAACCATTGACGCTACACTTCTCTCTTGTTAGAAACTGTTTTTGACGATTTTAGAAAAAGCTTAGAAAAACCTTAGCTCCTCTTAAGAATTTCTTGAGAGGAGCTTTATAAAAGAAAAGAACGCAAAGGCCATTTGAATAGTAACAGATTTCGGGACAGATTCTTTTTTCTGTTGCATTACCCTAAAACGGCCACAAATGCGAGAATCTGCACGAAACTTTTTCCTTGTTCACTCACTATCGGCTAAAATTTTTAATTCATCACCACTTTCCACAACCTTCATCTACAACTCCCCCACATCACTATTCTATTCCGTTCTTCGCTCCCTTTTTCAAAATATGTGCGCATTGCACATACAGAAATGGATAACCTGACAATGATAGAAATGCTGGAGACATCTCCAGCACCGCGCATGTAAGGAGGCAGGCCAGAGGTGGGCGTTCAAACGCTTCAATGACCTGCCAGTTATGAAATTTCGTATCTCTGATAGTATACGCGACTACGCGCCCATCGCGAGCGCTTATCCCCAAAACTTCCTATCGCCCGCCGTACTTTGTGGCGGGTGCTATGCTCCAGATGCCATAAAAGTTTGTTTTAGATTACCTCTGCAGACGCACGTTATTCCTTGAGCCACCGTGCCACATCGGGGGCGAAGTAGGTGATGATCATATCTTCCCGAAATCACGTCAACCAGCCTGTAGAGCCACTTTAGTGGCATAGGAGAAATTACTTTTTCGCGAAATAATTTCTCCCCCAAACCAGCAAAACAACCGTTTAAAACACCACTCACTCCTCCCAATAACCCGAACCTTCGTCCCTAACTATGGGCTTGTCCTGCTTCGCGCGTAGTGGGGAATGCACATCATGCGATCGCTTCAAGTCCCCAATACTAAGCGAGGCGTAATGGTTCGTCATGGTAAGCGATGTATGCCCCATTTGACGCTGCACATCGAGTGGGCTCCTTCCCATAGAAAGCTGCACAGTCGCCATATAACGCCGACAGTTATGAGGAGAAACCCTCTTGCCTGTTATACCAGTACGCTTTTGTAACGTTTCGAAGAGACGTGAGACACCAGCAGGTGTGAGCGGCCTGCCATGTTCAGACAGAAACACCGCATCCTCCTTACGAGAAACCGCACCCCCACTCATCTTTGCCAGTACGGGACGATGCTTCGTCAGGTACTCGTGCAATGGCCGAAAACCTTCAAGTGAGATAGGAACCTGCTGCCACCTATTGCCCTTACGATGGACAACCAACACACGCATTTCCCTATCTACATCGCATAGACGCAGGCCCGCTAACTCACTACGACGTATTCCAGTGTCTATAAGAACGCTTAACATAGCCCGATTTCTTGCAGTCATCGCTTTACGAACAGGCGAACGGTAGTTCCTACCAGCATCACAAGCGGCAAGCAACCGCTCAATCTCATCAGGCGTGAAAGTAGGAATAAACTTCTTTTCTATTCGAGGAAGCCGAAAGTGTGTTGTAATTGGCTTCTCGATCACTTCTTCATTCTCTAACCAATGGCAAAATGTGAGAACATCACGCCCATAACTCTGGATGCTGGCATCACTTAGCCTACCACCCCCATGCTGAGAAGGCCGCTTTTGAAGATAGGTAATCCATGCCCGCAAATGTGTCACACGAAGATCATCGGTATCAGAAACATTATAAGAAGATTCGAGCCAGTCAGCAAACCACTTCAAGTGTGCAAGACGATGTGAAGTAGTATACGCACTGGCATTATCAGCCTCAAGAGCCGTCATATGATCCTGTATTGCTACTCGTATCCTCATATCCCTCCATAAAAGCCGCTTAAAAGGCCCCTCAGAACCCTACAACGTCACATCATTGAACCAGCGAGCCACCGGCGCGGGCAGCTCCATATGGGTCATCATCTCCAACCAGACCGACATGCAGGAGACACACGCCCACTTTTCCCCAAGCCGATGCACACACGTAAAGCAAAAGCGATGCCCACAGCCCGCACAGCGATAGAGTGGAGCACCCTGCTTATCACAAACACAACACATTCCCAGACAACGACACTTCCTCATACACACCACCTCCATACAAAGAGAAAGCCACCGTTTCAACAGTGACTTTCTTTTCTCATTCATCGACACATCCACATGTACACAACGACGTTCCACAATATCCACAGGACCAGCCATGCAACGCCGACGCCCCCGCATGCAGGACTGTGAGTACCACACGCGTTCCCCCAGGAGAGAGCAGGACCCCACACCGCTCATCGCCTGCCGCCAGTCCCCGTATCTCATCAACTCCGTAGACGACTTCCGCACAGAGCATGCAATGCATTGCCGTAATCATCGCTTCATCAGGCCCGCCAGCTATCGCCACTATCGACGGCTCATACACGCCCTGCTCCTGCTCATCCCACCAGAGCCGCAACGGTTGCTGACACGCCGGACAATGAAACAGAACCAACGAATGGTCCAGGTCATTGGCATCTCGATATTCCACACACCGCGCACGCGCCCATCCTAGCCGTGTATGCGCCCGTACCCACAACAGAGAGCCGCACCGATGGCGAACCACCCTCCCTAACCGCTGCCAACTCTGCGCAAACGTGA
>DAOTTD010000329.1:0-2976 GCA_034438015.1 Ktedonobacteraceae bacterium
AACAATGTTACGACATTCGCTTGCGTTTTTTGCAAAAACGGGTTATACTTGTGAAAGCGATACTCATCGTGCAGCAGAGATACTGAGAATGGCGACTATTCTCAGTATCTCTGCTCCGTTTTTGGTAGACGCACACCTCATTCTACATCTTCGCGGCAAGAGTGCCCCTGCCCTTCCAGGCATAGGAGTGAATTGCCGCCTGTAGACACAGCCAGTATTGACAACGAAGTCGCAACTAGAGTATGCTACAAAGCACCAGCAAAGGTGATACCCACATTGATCCGTCTGGGCTGGTACCCCGTAAGGTCTTCTGAAGAGCTCAAAGTTGAGTTGGAACAGAAAGGACACTTCTGGCATGGCTAAAAAAATGGCGGTTCCCGAACTCTTTCGCCCCCCCGTAGAATTTCCCGATGTGCCCTACGACCACCTGGTGCGCGCCGCCGCCGAGCGTGGACCCGATCGGCAGGCAATCATCTTTCACGATCTCATTTTGACGTATCGCGAAGTCGTCGGCATGATTAATTGCATCGCAAATGGTTTATACGATCTTGGCATACGCAAAGGCGATCGCATCGGCCTCTATACGACGAATCGACCGGAGTACACGGTGACATTTATGGCCGCCGCCTCGATCGGCGCCGTCGTCAGCCCGATGAACCCGGCTTACAAGGAGCGAGAGGTCAGCTATCAGCTTGAGAATTCAGAGGCCAGGGCGATACTGATTCAGCGCGAGCTCGTCCCTACCCTGGAACTGGTCCTCGCCAACAAATCGCTGCCCAACCTCAAACATATTCTGGTGACGGGCGAGAGGGCGCCGGACGGGCTGCCGGAGGCGATTCCTTTCGCCACGCTGATGCGGCGTTCGTCGCCGAAGCATCCGCCGCACGTCGACATCTCTGGCGACGACCTGCTCGCACTCCCCTATTCGTCCGGCACCACGGGCCTGCCGAAGGGTACATTGCTCTCCCACCACAACCTGGTTAGCAACAACCTGCAGTTCACGACCGCGCTACAGACCAACCTCAGCGATGTGGCCCTCCTCTTCCTGCCTTTCTACCACATCTACGGCGTTATGCTCACCGGCAGCTTCCTGGCTTGCGGTGGCACACAGATCATGATGGAACGCTTCGACCTGTTGCAATCGTTGGAACTGAGCGAAAAATACAATGTCACGTACTATTTTGCCGTGCCACCCATCATCCTGGCGCTGGCAAACGCTCCCCTCGACCTCAGCAAGCTCAAAACGGTCAAGTACATCATCTCGGGGGCCGCGCCCATGCCTGCGGAACCGGCGCGCAAACTACAGGAGAAGACCGGCAGTATCGTGGTGCAGGGCTACGGATTGACCGAGGCATCGCCACTCACGCATGCGCAGCCGAAGGATAAGGATTTCATACGCCTGGATAGCGTGGGCATGCCCACCCATAATACGGAGCAGAAGTTCGTGGATATCGAGACGGGCGAGCACGAACTGCCGGTCGGCGAAGACGGCGAACTGATCATTCGCGGCCCACAGGTGATGCAGGGCTACTGGAAGGCGCCCGAGGAGACCGCGCGTGCCCTGCGCAACGGCTGGCTCTATACCGGCGACATCGGGCACGTCGATGCGGATGGCTACACCTACATCGTCGATCGTAAGAAAGAGATGATCAAATACAAGGGCTTCGGCGTCGCACCGGCTGAGATCGAGGCCCTGCTACTGGAACATCCCGCCGTCGCCGACTCAGCCGCGATCGGCGTGCCCGACGATGAAGCAGGCGAACTGATCAAGGGCTTCGTCGTCCTGCGCAAGGGACATGACGTGACGGTTGAAGAGGTCCTCGCCTTCGCCAATAGCAAGCTTGCAGGTTACAAGAAGGTTCACCTGATCGAGTTGATCGATGCCATCCCCAAGACGGCCTCGGGCAAGATTCTGCGCCGCGAACTGAAGGAACGCGAACGGGCGCTCAGGCTCGCCAGGAAAAACGAATGAGGCCGGCTCGTGGACACATTATAGCCCGATCAAGAAGAGTCCCCGCGCCATCGCCTCACCGGCGAGCGTACAGACTACCACGAGATAGAGCATGCCCGTCGCGGACTGGAACGAGCGATCGCGGATCAGCTTCCAGGCGAGCGCGCCCAGCACCAGTGGGATGACGAAGCCGACCAGGATGTGCAGCCAGCCGATCGCTCCGGTACTGATCGGCGTAATGACGGGAGCGTTACCGGGCTTCACCTGCGAACCTGGCACAGGCGTTGCAGGGGCCGTAACGGTGGTACCGCTGCTCGGCTGATTGGCGGGCGCGGTCGTTGGTCCCATGGCGAAGGTAAAGACCACCTGGGCTACGATAGCGACCAGGACCAGCGTCGTAGCGAACTGCAACGGCTTTTCCGACAGCGCGGGCGTGACGAGATACCAGTGACCCAGCCACATCGCGGTCAGCACGCCACCGAGGGCGAAGGCAGAGGCGAAGAAGCCCGCCACGGTAAACGCGCCACTCAGGTTGACCGCCGCGATTGGCCGGAAGATCATCGCCATCACAAAGAGCATGACCAGACCATCGACGACGGTTGCCACGCCGCTGATCAGGCGCAGGACGCGTATCACGGAGAGACGGCGCGGCTCTCCCTGGGCCTCTGCCTTGACCTGCTCTACCTTGCTGTCGACCCCCGCGCTACGATCGATCCACAGAAAGACGTTGTAGGGGATCAGGAGCAGGAAGAAGAGCAGCAGGGGCAGGGTCAGCAGACTCGTCCAGGCTTTGTCGAGGTGCTGATAAGTATTGAGCAGTTCTGGATAGGCGAACCCTTGCTGGAATAGATAGGTAAGGCCGGTGAGGGCCAGGTAAATAAGCCCGTAAGAGATAAGGAAGCCGCGCTTGACTTCGTTGCGCCAGTCAAGGAAGACCAGCACGCTCACGGAGCCAATGGAGACCTCTGTCATAATGATGAACAGAACTAACGGTAACGTCTGTAACATACCACCCTGTTATCCTT
>DAOTTD010000330.1:0-24681 GCA_034438015.1 Ktedonobacteraceae bacterium
CTTATTCACCGCGTCTTTCTCTTCTCACCTTGCTGCAACGCGCTCGCTCCTTCTCGTCTCATCCGCGCGCTGCTTTTCACCTCCTGCTTGCCAGAGCGTCCCCCCAGCAATAATTCACAGACCCTGCTTTGCAGCTATTCCCTCTTGACAGGCATAGCAGTGATCGGGTACACTCTCGTTGCATCTCTTGTGCAATCGACGCATCGTTATCATCTCCTGCTCAAGGAAACGTGCTGCTCCGTTTCACAGGATATGGAACTCCTATCACGGCTCTTCGGGGGAAGGGTCTGTGACCTATATTTTCCAGTGCCATCGACTCTGTGACGTTTTTGCCAGCGAAAGGACTATCTCTTGATCTGATACACCTTTTGGTGCCGCTCTTCGCTATTTTCACATGCTCAAATAGTATAGGCTGTCCCCTTCTATTTACGTTCTGTCGTACGCATGTCTGTGATACGAGTGGCACTTCTCTGTCTTTTTCCTTACCGTTTTTTATTTGTTGAGAAAGAGAAGTTGTGTCTATGTCATCTCATCCTTCCGATGCCTCTGTGCCGCCCGACCGGCCACATCTCTATCGCCCTGCTTCATTGCGTTCGCGTTTCACTCCTATGCGGCTGATCTTGCCGCTTTTGCTCTCGCTCTCGCTCTTCTCCTCGCTGCTGAGCAACGTGCCTGTCGCTACCGCGCATGCAACGGCCACAGCGCTGCACGCACCGAAGGCCACACAGACCTTCGGCAAATTCCTGGCCCACAAAGCCCCCACCCACAAAGCGTTTGTCAACCCCAAACAGCCTCCCTCGCGCTGGGCCAGGGAACTGCTCAAGGATCCGCCAAAAGTCCTGCCCTCCACCGAACCGGTGACGATGCACGCCTTACGTCAGAGCCTCTCGCCCGCCTACCTGACCAGCACGGCGCTCACCCCTGCCGCGACGGGCACACCCACGGTGACGAGAACGTCGGCCACCTCTGCCCTGATGGGGACGCCTGCTACGACAGGGACACCCGCAGCGACCACCACGCCCGCTACGACGGGGACGTCTGCGGTCACAGCCACCCCCACCGCAACCGCCACCCCCACCGCAACCGCCACCCCTGCCGCGACGGCCATACCCACCGCGACAGCCACCCCTGCGAGCCCTCTCCACCTGCAGAGCAGCGATGGGCGGCTCACGGTCACGATCCCGCCCGGCGCACTGGATGCGTCGCAGGCCACCCTGACCAGTAGCCATGTCACGGTCGCCTCCGCCCTCATGCAGAGCGGCGTGGTGCTGACCATCAACCAACTCGTCGGCCACAGCATCGACAACGTGGACTCGCTGGGGCAGTACCAGTTCCAGTTCACTGATGCCCAGGGCCACGCCCTTTCCGGCCTGCGCCTGCACGCTCCGCTCACCATCCAGTACCACTATCAGCCGGGGGAGATCCAGCAGATGGGCCTGGATCCTGGTTCCCTGCTGCTCACCTGGCCGGTCGAGATCCGGGCAGCGCTGGCGGCCAACACACCCACCACTGGACTCGTCGTTCCCATGCTCAACGACGCGGCGACTCAGACCCTGACCGCGCAGGTCTCCACTCTCGGGGTCGTCGCCAGCGTCGCCACCGGGACCGTGACCAACCGGGCACCGCCCAAACCGCTCGCGGCCTCGGTGCAGCCCAATACTGGTCAGCTCTCCTACACCTATCCCATCACCGTCGCTCCCGGTCCCAACGGCACCACGCCCACCGTGCAACTGGTCTATTCCAGCGCCGCCACCAATGGACGCCACGAACCGACCTCGCCCGCCGATAGCCCTGGGGATGGCTGGGGCCTCTCCCTGGGCTCGATTACGGCCACCACCTACCCTCCGGCAGCGCGGCCAGTGGCACCTGGTATTTCCTCAATGGCGTCGATAATGTCAGCGATCGCCTGATCCCGGTCACCTCGGGCAGCAGCAGCTACTCTACCGAGCACGTCTCCCGCCTCAAGATCCAGCGCACGACCTCCCAGGCGACCGGTCAGCCCTGCTTCAACATCTGGGACACCGACGGCAACTACTCCGAGTACGGCTGTAGCAGCGACTCCTTACAGTACAGTACCGATAGCACCGGCACGCGCACCAACTATCGCTGGGATCTCGACGAGGTGGTGCCCACCAACGAGGGCAGCAGCACCTCCACCCGCGCCATGTACGTCGTCTACCAGCAGGAGAAGATCATTTCCAGCGGCCACACCACGGTCCGCGATGCCGTCGTCCGGCAGATCACCTATGGCACCGGCTCCAGCGGCAGCGCGCTCGCCGGCACCGTCGATTTCTTGTACAAGGGGGTCGCCAACTACTCCTCGGGCGGCATCCAGTGGGTCAGCGCCTACGGGACCAACGAGGGGGGCTGCACGCCTCCCTCGGGCGGCTCCAACACGACGCTGCGCTGCGATGATCCCCTGGACAACTCCGGGGGCCTGGCCGCCCCGACGGTGATGAGCACCTACAGCCTCAAGACCGCCAACAGCTACGTCGGCGATGATAGCAGCAGTAGTCACCTGGACTACAGCTACAGTCTCTCCTACAGCGATGTCGCCTACCATCATTGCACCGATTCGCGCACCGGGGCGTCGGCCTGGTGCGCGGGCCAGCATACGCTCTCCAGCATCACCCCCACGGTCTATCAGAATGGAACAGGGCATGCCTTGCCTGCCGTGACCTTCACGTACCAGGGGCTGCACAACACCTATTATGATAGCAGTCAGACGGTCAGCTATGGCAACTTTGGCAGCAACAACTACTGGTCCTACTTGCACGCCTTGAGCGATCACCGCACGGGCATGACCGAGTTCATCACGTACCTGACCGGCGACAATAACACGCACGGCACCCCCAACACGGGTGGGGATAACCGCTACGACCCGGCGTATTGTGCCATCCACGGCGGCTGCAGCGGCAGCTTTGCCCACCCGGACGATACCGCGTGGACGGTGCAACTGGTCAATACGATCACGGTGGCGCCCACCGACACCAACTCGACCTCGTTGCCCTCTGCCGAGACCATCTATTCCTATGGCATGGCGACGCAGTCGAATATGACGTGTCCGGCGGATAGCGCGGGGTTGACCGCCTGCCCGGTCGATACCTGGTATCCTCACGGAGAAGGCGATTGGCAGGACTACTATCACGGCGAGTTCCGGGGGTTCTCCTGGGTCTATATCGTGAGTCCCTCCGGCGATCTGACCACGCAGAACTACGCCAGTACTCCGGGCTGGGGCACCGTTGATGGCCGGAGCGCCAACTACACCGCCGGTCAGCTCTACGAGAGCGACCTCTACCAGGGGTCCAACAACGATCCCAGCCAACTGATCAGCAGGACCACCAATACCTACGGGGGCAATAACGGCACCAACTCCTCCTGCTCTTCCGATAGTTCCTACACGACCTACGTGCCCTGCGAGACGATGCTGACCAGTTCACGCACCACCGACTACGAGCTGACCGGGGATGGCAATCCCAACGCGCCCCGGGTGGAGCATGACTATACCTATGATGACTACAGCACCACCGGCTCGGGCCTGGGCAATTCTCCGCAATCTCCGGCGACCGGGGCGTACCACAACCTGCAACAGGAGGTGATCAGCAGTTCCAACGCGCCCACCCTCACCAAAAAGTGGACGTACTATACCACCGATACGAAGGTCAATGGGCAGACCTTCTACAACGTGCACCAGGTGGCCCACAGCGAGATCGACGACGCGGGTGGCCATGCCTGGTCCTGCCAGGACACCACCTACGACGAGGGCGTCATTAGCCCCGTCCCACAGCCGGCAGCCGGCTGGCCGACCACGACCACGGCCTATACCAACTGCGGCAATCACTCGGCGGGCAAGACCCTGACCAGCCACCTCGGCTACGATAGCAGCGGACAGGTCGTCGCCACCGTCGATGCGGTCGCCACGACCACTCCCAGCCTCTACAGCGGGGCTGGCTGTACGCTTGCGACCGCTCCAGCCATTGTTTCCAGCGCCTGGAGCGCAGGCAGCTACACGAGCTGCGCGGTCTACGATGGACAGAGCGGGCTGCCCACGCAGCAGAGCAACGCGTTGGGGCAGACGAGCTCGACGAGCTACGATGCCACGCAGGGACAGGTCCCCATCAGCACACAGGATGTCAACCACCAGACCACGTCGCTCGCCTACAGCTACCCCTCGGGCAACACGACGGTGCAGAGCAAACTGCCAGGGGAGACGGGCAGTTACACCGATCAGAGCCAGTCCGTCTCGACCTGCGCCGATAGCAGCCTGGTCCCGTGTCTGGAAGAGGACAGCAGCACCTCGCTCTACAGCAGCGCGGTGACGCGTACCTTCTACGACGCGATGGGTCGAGCCACCGAAGTCCTGGCACCCGCCTCCGACGCGGCCCACACCGTCTTGAGCTTCGTCGTCTACAACGACGCGGCGCACACCATCTTCACTAGCCAGCCCACCGTCATCGCCAGTACGAGCACCTGGGTCGATCCCAGTACCTACACCAGCGTGGCCGGCACCACTACCACCCTTGATCCCGCCGGTCGCACCCAGAGCGTCGTCGATGCGCTGGGCAAAACCACGACCGTCGCCTACAGCCTGGGCACGCAGAGTGGAGATAGTCATACCTACGTGACGGCGACGAGCACCGACGCCAACGGGCACGTCTCCGTCGCCTTCTCTGATGCGCTGGGCCGTACCATCTACGCCCAGAGCGACAACGGCAAAGCCGGTGGCACCCTGACCGCCGCCGCGCTGGTCACGGCGCAGTACAACGCACTCGACCTGCCCACCTCAGTGGCGGCCAAAGACCTGGCCCCACAAGCGGGGCAGAGCATCACCACGGTCACGACCACGATGCAGTACGACGACCTGGGCCGACTGACCACGCTCGCTGATCCCGATCGGGGCACACACACCTACACCTACGACGGGGACGGGCACCAGGTGGCCGATGTCTCGGGCACGCGCACGATCGGCACCAGCTACGACCTGCTGGGCCGCGTGGGCTGCATTCGGACGCCGTGGTGACCCCTGAGCAGCACGGAGCCTGCACTAGCGGAGCCAATCCCTTTGTCAAGAACACCTACGACGCCGATCCGGGCGGCGTGACCTGGAGCGGGACGAACGACGCCGTGGGCCGACTGACCCAGAGCGTGGCCGTCAACTACCTGCCCAGTCCCGACAACACGCAGGGCACCGTTACGCAGAACATGCAGTACGATGCGCGCGGCCAACTCATCACCGGGCGCTTGAACATCGCGGCCTCCGGCGGCACGCTGGCCTTCCCGACCTTGCCGCAGTACCAGCAGGCGCTCAGCTACAACGACGCCGGCCAGCTCACCACCACCCAGACCACCGTCGGCGGGCTGGCGGCCTACGCTTTCACCCAGGCCTACGACGGCACGACCAGCGTGCTCACGGGCCTGAGCAACAACACGACCGGGGTGGCGAACCTGGCCACGCTGAGTTACAACAATCAAAATCTGATCGGTAGCATCAACTATCTGAGCACTACGGGAACCGCCTTGGCCAGCAATGCCTTCAGCTACGACGGCGACCTGCGTCCCAGCGGCAACAGCGCCACCTGGCAGGCGGGCGGCACGCTCTCCAGCGAGAACCTGGCCTACGACGCGGCAGGCAACGTGCTCAGTCGCGCCACCACCCAGGCCGCCATCCCCGGCCAGAGCGGCTCAGGCGGCAGCGACACGCAGAACTACTGTTACGACGAGCACAACCGACTGATCTGGGCGGCCAACAATGGCACCATCCCCTCAGCGGGCAACGGCACCTGTGGCAGTGCCAGCATGTCGAGCACCCTGGGCGGCAATTATACGGCTCGCTACGCCTCTACCAACCTGGGCCAGCTCTGGCAGGGTCCCCAGAACGGCACCGGCACGCAGGAGCAGTATCTCTACTGCGACAGCAGCCACCCGCACCAACTCAGCAATCTCTCCCAGGTCTCGTCGAGCCCAACCTGTTCGAGCAAAGGCACCATCGACTATACCGGCAGCTACGATGCCTGGGGCAACGTCACCAGCCAGCAGCGAGGAAGCACGACCAAATCCACGGCCTACGATGCCCAGGATCACCTACTGCACTGGAGCAGTTCAACCAACAACCAGCAGGAATGGTATCTCTACGACGCCAGCGGCGAACGGGTGCTGCGTCGCTCCTTCGACGGCACCACCACCACGCTCACCGTCTACGCCTTCGGCTTAGAGGAGCACCAGTACGCTTACTAGGGCTCGGGCAGCAGTGCCACCAACACCGGCAATACCTACTACTACACCCTGGCAGGTCAGTTGTTGGGCACCTGGGATGGCAGTGCCTCCCCCACCCTCTTCCTGCTCACCGACTCCTTGGGAAGTGTGGTAGCCAACTTCAACAATCTGCCCAGCGGGGCGGTGATGCTGGGCAACCAGCTCTACGGGCCCTATGGCAATCAACGGCTCAAACAGGGGAGTCTGAGTACCAACAAGGGCTTTACGGGGCAGTACAACGATGGGCTCACGGGGCTGGACTACTACAACGCGCGCTACTACGACCCGACGATCGGGCTGTTCTTGTCAGCGGATGCGGCGCAGGGCAATGTGGGGGGGATGGACCCATATGCGTATGTGGGGGGCAATCCTGAAACTGAGACGGACCCGACGGGAAATCTGGCGTACAGTCCAGAAACCGGACAGGTTACTATTCCGCGTCTGGTTCAACTGTTTCCACAGCTATTTTGAGCTTAAGCCTCTGGCTGTTGTCTTATGCGCACTTGGAAGTTCTCTTTCCAGAGATAGGAGCGCGCCAGCATCTCCTCGGCGCTCTTCAGCGAGAACTCGCTGACGTTTCCGCCCATGATGTGCGCGATCTCACGCACGCGCTGTTCGGGGCGCAGCTCGTTCACCAGGGTGATGGTACGATCATCGAGGATCTGCTTGTTGACGTTGTAGTGCGTATCGGCGAAGGCGGCGATCTGCGGCAGGTGCGTTACGCAGATGACCTGGTGGTTGGTGGTGAGCTGCCAGAGCTTCTCCCCCACGATCTGGCCGCTGCGTCCGCTGATGCCGGCGTCGATCTCGTCGAAGATCAGCGTGGGCGTCGCGTCGGCGTCGACGAGAATCGTTTTGAGGGCCAGCATCAGGCGCGAGGTCTCGCCGCCGGAGGCGATCTTTGTCAATGGCTTGAACGGCTCGCCCAGATTGGGGGCGATGAGAAACTGTATGCGATCGATCCCCGTCTGGTCGCAGGCATAATACTGCTCCGGCTGACCGTTGATGCATGCCGGTACACCGCCCTCGTCTAGTTCCTGCTCGATCTCGACCTGGAAGCGCGCGCGTTGCATGTTCAGATCGTTCAGTTGCTCCTCCATCGCGCTTGACAGGCGCCGCGCCACCTTGTAGCGCCGCTCCGAGATCTGTTGTGCCAGCGCGCCGATCTCACGGCGGAACTGTCCATCCTGCTGCTGCAACTGCGCGACCAGTTCGTCGCGTTTGGTGATAGTATCCAGTTCGGCCTGGTCCTCGGCGGCGCGCTGCAAGATCTCCTCGATGCTGTGACCGTACTTGCGCCTGAGCTTCGCGATCTGGTCGAGACGCTCCTCGATATCGGCCAGGCGACGCGGATTATCCTCGATATCGGTCTCGTAGCTGCTGACGCCTGCTGCGACGTCTTCCAACTGATAGATGGCCTCCGAGAGCGTCTCGGCGTATTCCTCCATGCTCTTGTCCAGTCGCACCAGTTCGCTCAGGCTACGCTGGGCCTCGCGCAACTGGTCGAGGGCGGGCTTGAATTCGTCGCCGCCCATGTCGGAGCCCTTCATCGAGCCATAGACGAGCGAGCACAGTTCGCGCAGGCGCTCGGCGTTGCTGAGTACCTTGCGCTCCTCCTCCAGGTCCTCGATCTCGCCGGGACGCAGCTCCGCCTTCTCGATCTCCTCGATCTCGAAGCGTAGGAACTCGGCGCGGCGCTCCCGTTCGCGCTCATTTTGCATGAGCGATTGCAGCGTCTTGCGTGCATTGCGCCAATCGGCCACTTTTCTGCCCAGCTCCTCGCGTTGTGTGATAAGTTCGGCGTAGCGGTCGAGAAAGTTGATATGCTGATCCGATCGCAACAGGCTCATATGCTCGCTCTGCCCGTGGATATCTACCAGCCAGCTCGCGACCTGCTGCAAAACCTGCTGTGAGAAGGCGCGCCCGTTGATGCGTGCAACCGTACGACCGGAGCGAAAGATATCGCGCGAAAGGATGATCTGTCCGTCTTCGGGCGTGATATCGTACTCGCGCAGCAGCGTGGCGAGGGCGATGCGCGCGTCAGCGCTGTGCGGGTCAGGGCTGGGCCGGTAGTGTTCGACCTGTTCCAGAGCCTCGAAGATCGTGCCGTTGCCGCCTGCGTACGCAAATACTTCGAGCGGCTGCCATTGGTCGCTCACGGGTGGCAGCGCTTCTAGCGAAAAGACCCCTTCCACGGAGGCGCGTTCGCACCCCGCACGCACAATCTCTGCACCGATCTTGCCGCCGAGCAGAGCATTTACTGCATCGATAATGATCGACTTGCCCGCGCCCGTCTCTCCGGTGAAAACGTTGAAGAGGCGATTGAGGCGCAGGTGTAAACTGTCGATAATCGCGAAATCTTTAATGCTTATCTCAAGTAACATGATGACTTTCGCTGGCGCCGTCGTTTTTTAGCTTGGCATTGATAATCTGATAGAAGTACGTTGGTGGCCTACGCCTGAGAAACCGTGTAATAAAGGGGCTCTTCTCGACCATTACAGTGGCTCCGTCCTTCACATCGCGGTTCAGTTGACCGTCGGCGGAGAAGACTCCGTTCTGGGCGTTTGTGAAGATCTGTAAGCGTATCTTCGCCTCCGGCTGTAAGACCAGGGAGCGGTTGGAGGCGAGATGAGGCGAGATAGGCGAGAGCACAAGGCTGCGTACCTGTGGGTGGAGCAGCGGACCGCCTACCGACATGTTATACGCGGTTGAGCCGGTCGCGGTCGAGACGATCATGCCGTCCGCGTAGGTCGTGTTATAGAAGTACTCGTCGACCCAGATATTGACACGTACTCCTCGTGGCCATGTTCCCCGCGCGATGACGATATCGTTCATTGCAAGAAACTCTTCCTCGCGCCCGTCCTGTTGCAACGTTGCACGCAGCATGGCGCGCTCGTCGACCCACACACTTTTATCTCCGTTGAGGTAATGTTCCAGTTCTCTAGAAACTTCGTTCGGCTCAAGCTCGGTTAGAAATCCCACGCGTCCAAAATTAATGCCTACGATCGGCAGGTTAACACAGGCGCACAGACGGGCTACATGGATGATCGTGCCGTCGCCGCCCAACACCAGGGCCAGGTCGCATTCCTGGAAAGACGGGTCAGCGCACTCGGGTCCTTCGTCGCGCGTGTCGACGATACGGACCATGTGGCCCTGTTTCTGTAACATCGGCACGAGCTGGGCTGCGAAGCGAGACGTGTCTTCCTTGAGCCCCTGGTAGAATATCGCTATTGTCTTCACAAATAACTCCAAATTGGCAAGCGAGGGCGAACACATTGTGCCGCCCTTACATGGTTAGCCACCGTAATGGTACGCTATGGGACGCATCTTGTCAACCATGCTGATTGGATGTATGCGCTTCTGCTCTGCGTATCTCTTACGTGTCGGACTGCGCCAATCTCTCCTCTGCTAGCCATAATGCCTCTTCTTTGGAATGAATGTTTCCCTCGGCCTGCGCTTCAGCGATCTGCTCCAGCAATCGTCCTACCAGAGGGCCGGGCGCGATATTCAGGCGATGCATCAGTTCGTCCGGCTGAAGCATGCGTGGCGGCAGGATGCGCTCGCGCTCGCGAATATAGGCGTTGAGCAGCAATTGCACGGTGGCGAGATGCCGCTCCCAGGCCGTGCCGAGTGGCTCGGGACCGCGCATCGCCAGGTGGTCTGCCAGTGAGACCAATGCGACGTTAATCCCCATTGGTCCAAGATCGACGAAGTAGCGCCGTATAGCGCGTGGCGTGACGGTATCGTGGCTGAGCTGGCCTGGCCGCATGTGGTGCGCGACGATCTGCTGCACGATCCGGCGGTCGTGCGTGCTGGCGCTCAAGCGGCGCATCACCTGTTGTGCGAGCGGGATGCCGGCCTGGGGATGACCATAGAAATGAGTATGTCCTTCGTCATCCGCCGCGTACGTGGTAGTTTTGCCGATATCGTGCAGCAGCGCGGCCAGCTTCATCGGGGCGGATAGCACACTATCGAAGCGAAAAATGCCCTGCCGTTTCGCCTCCTTGAGCAGCTCCCGTATCTCCGCCAGGTCGCCCGGTATGGCGGACGCCAGGGGAGTGCGCGCTGCCGGCGACTCTTGCAGGATCGCTACCAGTCGCTCCAGGCTGCCTACGCTCTCCAACGAATGCTCCAGGACATCCCAGTGATGCAGCTCCGGTTGTGGCATGCCGCGCGCCGGGGCAAATTCGGGGAACAGTGCGGTGAAGAGTCCGTGGCTATCCAGGAAGCGCAGGCGCTCCGTCCCGCCAACGGGGGCCAGGATCGCGTAGAACTCGTCGTGGATGCGTTCGGGCGCGACTCTGAACAATAGTGGAGCATCGCGCACAAGCATGGCCTCGCTTTGCTGCTCGAGTGTGAGCTGGTAGCGCTGCATGAAGCGTACCGCGCGCAGCATCCGCAGCGGGTCCTGTTGAAAGGTTGTGTCGCTAACGGCGCGCAAACGCTGCGCTCGCAGATCGTCCGCGCCGTGCAGTGGGTCGATCAGGGGAAGAGGCGTCCCCGCCGCGAGGTGCGCCACGAGGTCGCTGAGCGGCACAGCGATCGCATTGAGGGTGAAATCGCGCAGGCGGAGATCCGCTTCGATGGAGCCGCCATGCAGCGGCGCGATGTCCAGTACCGTCTCTATCATCCCCGTCGTGCCCGCTGGCTCCGTTGTTTGCCCATGCTTGATGGTGATGCGGCAGGCTTTATTATTCATATAGGCATAGTAGCCGCCCACGGTATCCGCAAGCTCGCGCGCCAGCCGGGGAGTGTCTCCGTCGGTCGCGATATCCCAATCGGTGCAGGGAATATGCAGGAGCAGGTCGCGCACCGAGCCACCCACCAGGAATGCCGGACGATTGTGGGCGCTAAAGAACTGAGCCACCTGCTGCAACAGGGGCAGAGTCTCAGGATGATCGTTTTCAGTATTCATACACGCTCGTTATGAGAAAGAATTGCCTGACCATGACGGCCCATGTCTTTATAGTATCATTACGTAGCATCGCTCAAGAAGTTATCTGTACTCGCGGGCCGTCTCGCGGATACTCTGCAAGTTTAGAAGCTCGACGACTTCATATGTGGTGGTAGCCCCATGATGGGGACACAGGCGCACCAGCGTGGGGAAGTGTCCGATGCGCCCGTGCAGCTCCGCCAGTAGGACAAAGGCCGCCGGCGCGTAACCAGGCGGATTGATGAGCAGTGGGTATGTCTGCCATTCCTCAGCCGAAAGCCCCGTCGCGTCCACGATCTTATGAATCTGTGGCTCCAGTGGTGCCTCCTGGTCGATCTGTACGGCAATGGTGCGCACTTCAGCGATAGTATGCTGCGCAAGCATCTCGATCTGTGTACACTGCTCTTTTGTCAGTGGGTGCGTAAAATTAAGTATGAGCATGGTGGGTCCTCACGGCTGCTATCCTTTTTTTTCTCACACGGTCGCAACTGGTATATCACTAGTATACACTCTTCGCGTACCTCTTCGTGCATAAAAAGACAAATACGCATTTCTCCTACTTTTCAGTACCAGAACTCTCATTATTACAGACGATCTACTTCTCCATTTCATTCTTTTGGCAGCGGATTGAAGTAACCATAACCGGAGCTCGTCTTGCCCCCTACGCCATACTCCTGAAGCGCTTCCTGTAGCCATTGCTGCGCGTGCATAACGTCGTCTCTTGCTTCAGCCTGTACAGGGCGACGCGTCGCCAGCGCGAAGACGAAGACGGTATCGGTGACGGTCAAAAATGTAAACGGGTTGGTGCGCTGATCGTTCGTGGGTGGTTGTTGCTCGTCGTAGTAACGTGGGTAGTGGGGGTTGATGATGTCGAGTGCCAGCACGAACCTGCCCGATTGTGGTAGCGCATCGAAGAAGACAACCGTGCCGCTGACCTCCTGGGAACCGAAGATGCGCCTGATCAGCGCATCATCTTCGCTGAGCGCCTTGCTGCGATGATCTTTAACCTCGCTGGTGACGTATGCCCTGGTCATGCCCTTCAACGCGCTGCCAGGAATATACGGAAGGCCGTAGAGCGCGTGCAATGTGAGATCGGTCCCCATTATCGTTTCGCCTCCCAGACCAACAGCCATGCGCCCATTGGTAATGGCGCGAAAGTACTGTGCGCCCGCCGCGCTGGTGAGGTTCAACCAGCGCCGATAAGCGCCCTCCGCCAGTGCGGCGTCGATGGTAAATGTGCTCGCTATTTCTTGTAGCCATCGACTCCTGAATGTTCCTCTGTTCCTGCCCTCCTGCATTACACGCTGCGGCGGGTACCTGTCCAGGAGCAGGCCCAGGTTGCCGCACTCTCGCACGCGCTCCGCCGTGAGCAGCCTCGCCGTTTGCCCTGGTAGATAATACGGACTCCTATGCATGGAATCGCTCATTGCTGCACCTCGCTGCTATTCCTCAACTCTCCCTCGGCGAAACGACGCAGCCAGGAGCCAAAGGCGAGGCATTCCGTGGTTGCCCGTCGATAATCGGAGCTGCTCGTTTGCTCGTCGACGATCCAGCGCAGGAGTCCGTCGTCTCCACCGCTCATCACCGCGCTATTGCTGGCGGCGAAATGTCGCGGCTCCTGCATCCACATGGTCAGGTGCTTGAGTAGGAGATAATGGGCGTTATCTCTGCGTCCTCTTGCCTTGAGAAAACCAAGCGTCTGGCCGAGTCCATTGCTCTGGAGCAGGGCATTCAGTCCACGAGCGAGCGAACGATATTCTTTCTCCAGTGCCCTGTCTCTGCTCCTGTCTTTGTCTTTCACTTCGCGGACCGCGGCCCACGCCTGCCGGGCGCGTTCTTGTTCGCTATTCTGTCGGTGTGGTGCCGGTTGTTGCACCTCGTTCATTGTCTTTCCCCCTTTTATCAGTGCTTGCTTATATATTAGGAAGCATTCGTCTTCAGCTCTGCCAGCGCAGGCGCACTATGCCGCGTCCGACGGTCTCATCTGCGCCGAGCTGCAGATAATTGCTCGTCGGCCTGACGGCTGCCAGAATCTCTTTTCCACTGATGCGGGCTCCGTTTTTCCCGCTCCTGCGCGCGTCGGTTGCGTAGATCGGTACGTAGAGGAGCGTATCGGACGGGAGGTGTTCCTCGGTCCACAGCGCCCCGCTCTCAACGGTCCTCGTATCCCGGTCGATGCGTATGCGTGTAATGACCTCGGTGGCATAGAGGGCGAAATCGCGGAAATCGTCTTCTGGCAGGATCACCAGCGCGTTTCTGATCTTATCGCGCCAGTAGTCGCCGGCGCTCAGGTCAGGTAAAGCCTGTTCTGCCAGCCAGTCGGCGATACGATCTACCTGGGCATCAAGCCGGGCGTTGAAGCTGAAATCCTCCAGGACGAGGGTATTGTTTACCTGTACCTTGCTACGTGTTGTGACAAGCGCGTCATTCGTTGCGGCGGGTACGTTCCAGGGTAGTTCGCTGCCGATCCGCTCGAAATCGCGTTTGAAGCGCGCGAGTACGTCGCGGGAGGTGGTATAGGCGAAGACCCCGCTGAGCGAGCGCACCGGGAAGAGTAGGATGCGCGCATCGCCTGCGATCAGCGCTCCCGCATGCTCGCCTGCGTCTCGCGCGCGACTGTCCGGCCCGAAGATGGCACTGAACAGCGCGGCGTCGTCGATGCTGTCCGCCACCGTGGTGCGCAGCCTCCCTTTGATGCCGCTGCCCTGAATCATCGGATATTGGGTTGTGCGCTCCCTCTGAATGGGAAGGTCGATGCTGCTGAGACCAGAGCCAGCTCCTACGTGGAGGGGGGTCTCTACATAGAGATAAAGCATGCTCGTTGCTGTAATCATGGCTGATATTCTCCTGTATATATGATGCCGTAACCGATCTGCCAGCCGTAATCTGTGAGGAACGGTGGCATCTGGACTGGTGAACGAAAAAAGTAGACGCTGCCCGCCGGAACGCAGCGCCGCGTGACCTTGCTCCTTCCTCCGCCGCTGCCGGGGGTGAGTTGCCAGCCCCCGATTGGCTGAAAACGTTCAGATGCTATGGCAACGGGTCTGGAGAGAGGATTTGCCCAGGCGGCGGGCTGCCAGCCACGTGCCAGGGCGGCTGGCGTTGCGAAGTACAACAGATTGCCGCTGCGTGCCGGCTCACTACTGTGCTCGATTGATGCCGGTGCAATGACCTCAAAATAGGCTGCCTTCCGTTCGCCTCCCAGCAGCAACCAGCCATGATCAGGTAGCCTGAGCAGGCGCTGCGTCTCTCCATCGTCTATGAACTGTCGATGAGCAGCGTTTTTTTGAGAACGGACGTCTGCTGCAAGCAAACGGATATCGACGACGAAGCCGTACACGAAACTTGCACCTGGGTCGGCGTTCATGCGGATCATGTGCGCCTGGTAGAGCATCCCTTCCGCCGTTGTCTTCGTTGCGCCGTCGATGGCGATGCCGACGCGCATTTCGTTGACATAGAGTTCGTTATTCTCGACGATATCCCCGGCTGCGATCTCGCCCTGTGCGTGCAGTGTGACCTGCAAGCCAGACTCTGTAAGCCAGCCTTTCATGGCCTCCAGCCTGCTCTGTGCGGGCCGCTCTGGATAGAGCAGGTGCATATCATCCGGCAGGTTGGTGGAGACTCCCGCCGCTGGTGCGGGTTTCAGGCGTACCTGGCGTTGCCCTTCCTCCTCCTCGCGCCAGAGATGGGCGGGCAGGGGGAAGAGCCGCTCGACGGGCGCTCCCACACTTGCGCTGGCAGCGCGTCTCCCCGGTGTGCTGCCGGTGATGCAGAAGCGCCCGTAGTGTTCCTGGTTGCCGATCAGTGCGACCAGCTCTTCCTGCTGGAATGCCTCGGCGAGCGTCTTCTCCGGGTCCCAGTGGGTGGCGATGGTGGCCCTGATCGCCCCTTGCAGCGTTTCGGGCGTGGGTGGAAAGAGCGTCTCGGCGTAGTTGTTCTCGCCTGCGTTGAATGGGTGGCCGGTGCGGAACAGCAGGGCCTCTGTTGGCTGGATAAAGATGCGCACGTCAACTCTGCTCCTTTCGCGCTATGAAGTTCATAACCAGCAGCCAGCCAGACGCTTCGACGAGTCCGTGGCGCGGACCCGGAGCGTGCAGTTCGCTGGCTCGCCTCATGCTCTTTTCCGGCTGGCGTTCGTCCATCGCTGTTGCCAGTTCGACCAGGCGCCGTGCCAGTGTGTCGATCTCTGGCTGTGGAAGTTCTCTGGTGCGGTGGCGTTGCAGAATGCGTGCGATCTCGCTGCGCTGGATGGCCTGCTCAAGCGCAACCAGGGTCGGTGCCTCCTCTAGCAGCGTGTAGATGCTGTGCGGCGAGAGCGCGCCATGCTTGAATAATGCGTAAAACTCATTGAAGAGGGCGAGCGGTCTGATCGTGAGCGTCTCACCCTGTCGCCGTACGCTGTACTCCCAGTGGCAACCCACCTTCGTCTGTTCCCCTGAACGTCGCAGGACGATGACGACCAGTGCGTCGCGTCCGTATTCCTTCTTCGCTGCCTCCTCGGCTGCTCTCGTCATGCGCCTGACATAGGAGAGCGAGGCATAGTGATGCGCGATAACGATGCCCACACTGGTGCTCACGGCGCGCTGCCTCTCTTCGCTGCCGATCACCTTTTTGATCGTCGCACAGTACTCCGCTTGCAGGCGCTCGACAAGGGCGAAGATAGTTGGACACGCCTGTTTCGCCGACCCGTCCGTTGTATCGTCGTGATATAACGGGGCGAGCGCCAGTGCATCATCGCCGCCAGCGTAGATGAGACGACCGGGATAGGACTCTTGCACGATCTCGGCTGCCCGCTGGCGAGAGAAGATCGAGAGGGCCGTGCTGATGGCGCTGTGCTCCTGCCTGTTCTCAACTCCGCCCAGCAGCCTGCCAATCCTGTCCCCATCCATCTGAAACAGGGCGTAGTAAGGCGTGGGGCGCTGAATGAGGTGCGCATCGGTCTCATGCAGGAGCCTGCCCAACGCATCCTTCCCTCTATCTGCGCGCCTGCTGGCCTCGGGTAGCGGCCCGAGGCCATAGTCTTTCTTGAGACGATGGGGCGTGAACGTTTCTAGGAAGTAGCAATCGCCATCGCGTTGAAGTGTTACTCGCTTGTAAGGATCGGTACCCGCCACGCGTTCGAGGTAAGGTATTGTGTTCTGCTCCATCCTGTCGAGCGGGCTCTGCGTGCTGTCCAGCCACTCTTTTATCGTCGTAGCGTCAAGCGGAGTTGTGAGCAGCCCATGCACAAATGGGGCGGCTGCAATGGAGCTGGTCGAGGGGAAGGACGCGTTCAACGTGTTTCTGTCGGTGAGAACGTCGGAGAGAAAGGCGAAACGCTTCACCGTGTCGATGGCGTCGAGGCGCTCTTCGCCGTTCTGGTTAAGGTCGCGCGCGAAGTGGGACGCGATCTTTTGCCAGAAGGCGCGCACGCCCTCGTGTGTATCATCCTGATTGCGGAGCGCCTCGCGCTCCCCTGAGATCGTGCTTTTTTCGCCCGGTTCGTTCCATTGTTCAGAGGTGGCCGCTTCCCGCCACCTGACCGTGCGCAGCCTTTTGCGCGCGGCCAGTGCCTCCTGTGTTCGCCGCAGCCACTCAGGATAGTGCTGCTCATCTCCTTCTACGATGACCCAGAAGATCTCGAAGACGTGCTCCGGGTTGGTCTGTCTCTCCCAGATCTGGCGCGTCTCCGCCGTACTTTGTTGCGTAAGTACTCTATTCCAGACATCTCGACAGATGTGCAGCCAGCGCCGTTTGAGCTGCCTTTCGCTCAGTTCGGCAGCCGTCTGCGCCGAGGTGACGTCTGGGAAGAGCGCGATATACTTGTTGGGCAGGTCGGCGATGGTGCCCTGTACGTGTGGCGCGGCGGGGAAGATCAGGGCGGATGCCGCTATGCCCTCCATGCTGGCCTCCATCAAGAGCGAGAGCAGGTAGCTGCCGAGCCACAGGTCGCGCGTCTTGCGCGCCTGAGCAATGAACGATTGCACCGGTCCCAGTGAGAAGAGCAGCATCGCCTGCGTCACAGCAGCACCTCCAGCTTGCTACGGAACTCGTCGCTCCAACGTTCGATGACGGCGTAGTCCTGCATGCGCATGTCATCGCTGACCGTTTTGAAGAGGACGGCGACGCAGACGTAGAGAGAGCCGCGCAGTCTGGTGATGCGGAGGTGCAGCGGTGACGCGCGCCGTATGCCGGGTGCGCTGTGAGCCAGAGGCAGGCCGAAGAATTCCCGCTCTCTTATGCTCAGTCGGCTGCGATACTCTTGCAGGCGCTTCCCTGTCACTTGCATGGCTTGTTCAGCGCTGTGCCACGGCTGCCCGTCGTGCAGTATCCAGATGCGACACGCGCCGGATGCCAGAATGTCGAAGCGTGCATCTGGCAAAGCATCTTGCCGGGAGCGGATCTCTACTGCGGCGAGCGCCCTGGCACCGTTGATGCCCTGTTCGAGCAGTTGTTTGAGCGCCTGGCTATGCTCAGCCTGGGCGAATGGCAATATGGAAAGATCCGCGAGTGTGCTGCTAGCCTGGACGCTGAGGCTGCCCGCGCAGCGCCGTGAGCGCGAACCGATGCCTCCCAGTTGCGCCAGCAACCAGAACGCGGCGGTCGCCTGTTTGATCTGCTGGCTGAATGTTTCGCGGGCAGAGAGGACGACCTGAAAACTCGTGCCCGCCGGAAAGTACCAGCGTGCCGGCCTGAAGTTTCCTCTGTTGACGCTACCACTTCTCGCCATCGACCAGAGCAGGTAGCCTCTTCCGGTGGCCTGCCACTTCTCCCTTTGCCTGACGCCGATCCTTTCGCTAAATTCGCGCGGTCTCTGAGATGCATTCGACATTTGTACCGTGATCGCCGAGCGAGCGCCGATGCTGCCGAAGACGGCGCTCTCCGTTTGCCGAACATTCTCAAGACCCTGCTCATCGGTTCCGACCAGGCCGCCGACCAGGGCGCGCAACCAGTAGTGCAGCAGTCCACGCAGCGTCAGTGCGCGCAGCTCCGCCACCATCAGGTCGGCCCCTGCCAGAAAGAGGGGCGTGAGTGTGCGCACTTCAAATATTACTTTTTCCATGGATACAGATCTTTCTAGTCCACACGTGCCTCGCCACCGGGAGCAAGGCACGAGAGAGATCATAACTACATATAAAAAAACCATAACTAGTTCGGTTCTAAACCTGCCCTGTTTGCGCTTATACTGTAGATGAGCGCTTATTTTCTAAAGTACCTTGCAAATTTAAGCTGGAGAAAACGGTAATCGAGACGTTCCCTTTCCCTCGTCGGCCAGGCGTCGCGACACAACGAGAGCAGAACAGTGGTATGCGTGCTCACCGTCGGCATGCTGATAGAGAGCTTCTCCGCGACCTCTGACGGATGTAGTCCTTCGGCAAAGGCCCTGAGCACCTCCACGCGTCGCGGAGTGAGCTGGCTGACAACGAGTTCGCAGCGCGCCCGCTCCTCCGCCTCGGCCTGTTCTTCCTGTGCGCGGATGATCTCTTTCGCGCTGGCGTCGAGGGAGAGCTTCGAGCGGACATCTTCGCTCAGACGCGTGAGAGGTACCTCGATCAGGCGCACACCTTCTTCCGGCCCGACGTGTAGGATGATCTCCTTTCTGGCACGCTCGCGCAATGTATCGGGTGTGTAGATATGCCACATATGGTCGTCAAGGTCGAGGCTGAGAATGGCCGCCGACATGGAGAGAAGAGACATGAGGCGACGCCCGCCGGTGATGGAGAAGTGGACGATGCAGTGGCGCTCCTTGAAGCTACGGATCAGCTCGTGCATCGTGTTGAGTACATCATCGGCGCTCGTCTCGTCGTTGAGATCCTCTAATGGCTGCCCTTCGTGGCACAAAACGTGGCTGCGGAAGTGAATGACCTGTTTATCGCGGTAGCGGTCTCCGAGGAATTCCTCGTCGAGTATCTGCACTGCACGGTGGATGCGCGGCGTGGACGGGTGCACGACATTGACTTCGCTGATAGGGATGTTGCGCTGCAGGAGCAGGTCGAGCGTAAAAGTCACGACCTGCGGCTGTCCACCCATAGTTGCCAATAATATGTGTATATACTCTGTACCTGACATGATGTTCTCTTTCTGGCTACCACGTAAGGAGGTTCCCTTGTTCAATCCCCTACCTGCTATTTTGATAGGTGGGCCACCCCACGCCGGGAAATCTGTTCTGACTTATAGTCTGACTCAAGCACTGCGCAAACGCCATATAGATCATTATGTTATTCGCGCCTGCCCCGATGGCGAGGGCGATTGGTCTCAGGAGATCGACCGCGAGGCTGTCCGCCTGATCCGTATCAAGGGCCAGTGGAAACCGGAGTTCGTCAGAAGTGTCTGCCACGCGCTGGAACGTCGCCATTTTCCTCTGCTGGTAGATATGGGCGGGCGACCGGAAGCATGGCAGAGGGACATTATCTCCAGTTGTACACATTCTCTGCTGCTCCTCCGATCCGATGACGAAGCTTCTTCCGACTTCTGGCAACGCCTGGTTCAGGAAAACGGCCTCCTTCCACTTGCTCGTCTGAACTCTCTTCTGCAAGGCCCCTCTACGATTACCGCGCAGGCGCCCGTTATCGAGGGGACGCTGACCGGGTTGGATCGGCAATCCCTCACGCAGGGCCCGCTCTTTGATGCGCTGGTAGAACGCATCGATACCCTGTTTACATCCTACTCTTCTGAGGAGCTGCGCCAGGGCTACTTTAATATGGCTCCCGCAGAGGTGGTCGACCTCGATGCGCTGCTGCAACAGCACGCTCCGCAGTTGGAACGCTGGGAACCGCAGATGCTGCCCGCGCTACTCGCAGAACTGCCTCGCGCACGGCCTCTGGCGGTCTATGGCCGTGGAACGAACTGGCTGTACGGCGCCCTGGTAGACCACACTGGCTCACAAGATTTCTACCAGTTTGATCCGCGCCTCGGCTGGGTCGTACCTCCTCAACTCCGGTCCGGCATCCTTCCGTCTACGCAGTCGATAAACATCGAAGTGCGGCAATACACTGATATTACGTTGCTTTCCATTCGGCTGGTACACGACTACCTGGACTACTCGGAAGCGGATGCGCTCGTCTTTCCCTCGATCTCTCCTGAGCGCGGAGTCATTCTGAACGGCAAACTACCGCTCTGGCTGGTGACCGCGCTGGTTCACCTTTATAACACATCTGTCGGCGTTCCCTGGGTTGCGTGTTACTCTCCCCAGTTGAAGAGGGCGGTGGTGGTTGCCTCGCGTGTGGAAACCCACGCGCCCGGTCGCCTCATCGCATCTCCTCTTTTTAGTGGTGATATCGAAGGAGTATAGCACATAAATAAATGAACCTTCACGAATATACGAGAAATTACTAAGCAAACGAGTTGGCTCTCCATCGCATTTGCCAGGCAGGGCTTTGCACTTTTAGTAGTATCCGCAGAAACGCCATCCCGGCTGAATGCTCCTATATGTATATAGAGAGGAATGGATGAATTCGCTATGAATAATGGTCCGTTTGCTTCTGCCGCTCCCGCCCGGCTCTACGCGTTTTTATTGAAGCTGAGGCCGCTGAGATCGGGCACGCTCATGCCGTTTTCGGGCGAACTGGTACATGGTGCCTGGCTGAACTGGTTGCGCGGCGCCGCTCCCGATGTAGCGACGTGGCTGCACGATGGGAACCGGCGCCGCTTCTTCACCTGCTCAAGCCTCCAATTCCCGATCTCACCGCAGAGGGCCCTGGAGGTAGAGCGCGAGAATATCCATCTACCGCTTGATCCCGAGAAAATCTATATTGTGCGCATCACTCTACTCCTCGGCGAGCTCTTTCCACTTTTTTCAGATGCATTGATGCGTTTCAATGTATCTGAAATGGTGGGCAATACGCCATTTATGCAGATCGGCAAGCAATTGTTCTGGCTTGAGGAGGTCGTGCTGAACAATGACGATCCCTCCGGCTGGACGGGTTTTACGTCGCTCTCCTCACTGGTGGAGAAGACGAGGCGACTGCGCCTGGGTCCTGTACAGCCGCTGACGCTAGAGTTCGCCTCGTTGACGACTTTCAACCGCAATAATATGAGAAGTAGAAGCTACGGAGCACACTATGCTCGTCTGCCGCTGCCACAGTACGTCTTTCCCGGCCTGCTGCGGCGCTGGGAGGATATCGCGCCGCCGGAGCTGGCTGGTGTGGTGCAGAAAGAGCTTATCGAGCGGTATATCGATGACGACGGAGTGATCGTAACCGATTATGATCTCAGGACGCACCGTCTCAAGTTTACCACCCATCAGCAGCAGGGCTTCATCGGGACATGCAAGTATCACCTGCGTGGCTCCGACGATGAGGCGCGCTACTCAGTGCTATCGATTCGCCAGCAACTGCTGCTCCTGGCGCAACTGGCCTTCTACTGCGGCGTGGGCTATAAAACATCGATGGGCATGGGCCGCGTGCGCCCTCTGGAGACGTTGCAGACCGCCAGGCTCAGCAGGGATTGAGATTTTTAAACTCCTCTCTGCGTAGTAAATGTAGTAGCCTCTCTACGTAGTAAATAAAGAGGAATCCATTCTTTTTCACGCGCCCGCCTGGGATTGAAATGCAAAAAATGAGACCGATCTAGATAATCGATCTCATTAATTAAGATATCCCTTTTCCAGGAACTCGACATTCACTTTAGAGTGTCGAACAGGAAGCGCCTGCGCAATAAAAGCAATCCCGTCAAGGGTGTCATGGCTTATAGGCCATGGAATAGATAATTCCACGAAATTGGCTGGCTACTCTTTGCTCAAGATACCAGAAAGTACGCCCGCTCGTCTGCTCGTGGCTCTCTCTATTCGATATAAAGACTCACATCGGGCCTGTTTGGTAAATTTTCATTTCCGGTATCCCCATTGTCTCACAATCATTGCGAGGGTTGCTCTGGTCTAGCCATTTCCGTGCTAAACTGATATAGTAGATAAATGTTTCGTACCGGAACGAAAAAATAAAAATGCCTTGTTGCCAGGGGACATTGCATGAGTCAGAATTATGGTGCGGTGCGTGTCGTTCGTGTGCGTCCACCCGCCGATGCAGCGGCCCAGGAGCGCTATCCCACTGGATGGTTGCCGGAAGAGCGCCTGGTCCACCTGCTTTCCCAGCGCGAGACGACGATCGGGCGCGCGCTGAGCAACGACATCATTTTGATGGACCAGACAGTATCGCGTGAGCACGCGCGCCTGGTATGGACCGAGCATGGCTGGTCGATCTTCAATCTGACGGTGAACAACATCGTGCGCGTCAATGGATGTCCCGTGCCCGGCGGCGGCAGCCTCGCGCTGCGACCACAGGATTTCCTGGTACTGGGCAGTACGATGCTGCAGTTGATCGCTCCCCAGTCAGAGGCCGTGCAAGAGAGCACCTACATGGATGAGCCGACGCAGCACCTTCCTGCGTCGCGCGAGTCGTCTCAGCCCTTCCCTGTGCTCCAATTCCTGTCGCAGCACGCCCCCGGCGCTTCTCTCCCTGTACATACATCGACGGGTAACAATGGCGGGTCACACAGCAACGGCAATGGCTTCAAAAGGTTCCTCAAGATAACCAGGCCTGCTCAGATGTCTGTTGGCTCACAAGACTCACAAGGCTTACAAGACTTACAAGAGGCCGATTGGCGGCAGGGCGCCACTTCACCTGCGCTGAAGGCGGCTCGCCCTCTGCCTGTGCAGCCTGAACCGGAGCAGCAGGCGCAGCCATGGGATGAGGAGGAGGAGAGCCTGCTGGGCGCGGGCGTGACGATGCAGTTTGCCCTGCCGCAGCGCATGGGGCTGCGCACGCGCTGGCTCATCGCCGGCGTTGGCATCACCATCCTGGTGGCAAGTACGATCATCACGATTGTGCTCAATAGCCTGATTGGCATCTCTTCGATTACGCAGAATGGCTTCTCAAGCACGATGGCCGCACTCATCATACCCATACTGCCGGCGCTGGTCATCAATCTGCTGGTCAACTTTATCGACCGCTACGAGCGCGAGCCCTGGTTTCTGCGTCTGGCTGCGTTCCTATGGGGCGCGCTGATCGCTATTCCGCCCGCGCTCTTTGTCGAGCTGCGTCTGGATGCGCTGATGCAATCCGTCCCGGATGACCTGCTGCGTTCGATCCTGAAGGGGCTGAACGCGGGCATTACCGAGGAGTCGGTGAAGGGTCTGGGCCTGATCCTGCTCTTCGTCGTGTTGCGCGACGAGTTCGACAACGTGACCGATGGGATCGTCTATGGCGCGCTGATCGGGGCCGGCTTCGCGATGGTGGAGAACTTTGTCTACTTCGCGACCAATTCCAGGGATTTCCTCGTCTTCCTGATCGTGGGCCGCATCGTGCTGGGCTGGCTCTGTCATTCGACGTTCACGATGTGCTTCGGGGCCGCTCTTGGCTACGTACGCCATACGCGCATCCGCTGGCGTCAGATCCTCATCCCGCTGATTGGCTATCTGGTTGCGGTGGGGTTGCATAGCGTCTTCGATTTTGTGGATTACTATGCCAATGCCATCGTGCTCAACGATCCGGCGCTGGCTACGATCTCGCTGGTTGCGATTATCGGCGACTACATCCCGCCCTTTATCGCCCAGATCGGCCTGCTCTACATCCTCATCAAGGCCCTGGGACACGAAGCGGCGGTTGTCCGCGAATTCCTCGCGCCCGAAGTCAGTAGTGGCGTGGTGCAGGTCGACGAGTATGCGCTGCTACAAAACTCCTTTCAGCGCACGCGCGAGGAGCGGCGTGTGCTGCGACGCAATGGCCTGAAACAATGGCTACGCGTCAAGGCGCTCTACCAGACCGAGATCGGCCTGGCGTTCCGCAAGTGGCACGTAAGCATGGGCGATAAACCCAAACTGGGCTACCGCCAGCCCGAAGATGCCTACCGCCGCCGCATCAAACGTTTGCGGAATGAGGTGCTTGCCTCTAAAACCATGAAGCAGACGTAGAGTTTGCTCTCGTGGTTGTCGTAAAGAGGAGTCACAAGGTAATTGTATCCTTCTGTGCTAGTAGAAGACTGGAATTAAAAAGCTCAGAAACTCATTCAGGAAAAACCCATAGAAATTAGCGGGAGTTTTTTCGAAATAGTAAGATGTGAATAAAAGTAATAGCAGCCATAATGATAATAACCCAAACCGTTTTCCAAGAAAGATAGTGTTCGATAATAAGACCCCAGACACAGGCGTAGAGTAGTGCTAAAGGTATAGGAAGCTTGTTACCTGTATTCACTGCCCCTATAAGAACGGTTAACAAAGAAATTATGAGTACCAACCCAGCTAAAATTAAGGAGTTCCACCAGCCTAAAATAGCTGCTGCTACACCAAATGAGTCTATTAATATTGTAGGATAGAAAAAGAATTTGCCCCGATTAGCTTTACTCAAAAATTTGTATTCTCTATTAGCGCCATCTTGCCAGTTAGTTATGTTTGTGGATCTTAGGGGTCTTCCGCAGATAACTTGACAAAGAAGGGTAAAGAAGCTATGCTGAGCGCATGGAGAAGCTCTCAATCGAACAAGAATACCAACAGATGCGCCAGATGCTTAACGAGAAGCAGTGGA
>DAOTTD010000331.1:0-59523 GCA_034438015.1 Ktedonobacteraceae bacterium
TCAACGCGCAGTTGCGCACGACGCTGGTGTTTGTCCGCCAACACGGGCAATGGCAACTGGCCGGTCTCCACTTCTGTAATATCGGCCAGCCCCCGCCTTTCGCGCGATCCTAAGTCGCCCCCGACCGGCGGCTCACGTGGTCGCCGGTCCCGCCGGGGGTGCAAAGAGACGATAGGAAACCACTGTGTATCAGATAAGCTTCCTACACCGCCTGCCAGACCTGAATCGTCCGATCGCTGCCAGCCGAGGCGATCCTCGCACCGTCGGGCGACCACGACACGGTCGTCACGTAGCCCGTGTGGCCCGCGTAAGTGAAAGTCAACTTCTGGTTGCCCACGTTCCAGATCTGCACGGTCTTATCGTTGCCACCGATCGCTACGTGCTCGCCTCGGGGAGACCAGACCACACTATTCTTGATGGTAGTGCTATTCTCGCCCATGGAGAACATCTGTCTGCGCGTCTGCACGTCGCCGACGAGGACGCGGCGATCGCTGCTCGCCGAGGCGATGCGCCGGCCATCCGGCGACCACGCGACGGAGAAGATCTGTCCATTGTGCGCGTTCAGCGTCTCTATCTTGCGCGTGAACGAGAGGATGCTGCTAATGAAGGAGCGCTTGGGAAGCTCCTTCGTTGGGTCCCAGGCGTGCACCTTGCGATCCTTGCCCGCCGAGGCGACGCGCCGGCCATCGGGCGACCACGCGATGCAGTGGATCTTATCGGTATGCCCGGTGTAGACATAGATGGGCTTCTCGGTCTTAGCCTTCCATACCCTGACCGTCTTGTCACTGCCGCCGGAGGCGATGTAGAAGTTGTCGGGCGACCACGCGACGGCGCTGACCTCCTCATTATGGCCGCGAAAGGTGATCAGCGTCTTGCCGGTTCTCGCGTCCCAGGTCTGAACCGTGCCGTCATCGCTCGCTGACGCCAGATACTTGCTATCGTGCGACCATGCCAGGGCGTTGACGTGCTGGTTGTGCCCCCTGTACGTCAGGATGTGTTTGCCGTTGCTCGCGTCCCAGACCTGGGCGGTCCTGTCAAAGCTGGCCGACGCCAGGTATTTCCCATCGGGCGACCAGGCGATGGTCGTGATGCGTGAGTTATGACCCATGCACGCGTAAAGGAGATTCGCCTGTGGGATAACGCGTGACTGTGGGGAACGCTTCGGCGCGGGTGGCAGGGCGGGCATCTTCGCGGCAGGAGGCAGGTAGGCGCCCGGCGCACCCGTCTGCAAAGGATGCGTCGTTCTGTACACGAGTGCGATGCGCAGCAACTCCTGTCGAACCATGGCAATGCTCGCCGGCCTCTTGCTGATATCCACACTCACCATACTCGCTACCAGCGTATCCAGCCCCCTGAGCGCGGGCTGGTTGGTAAGCTGGATCGGTGCGAAATGGAACGGCGTCTCAGAGGGATCGTCGCCCGTGATCAACTGGTGCAGCGTTGCGCCCAGGCTATAGATATCGGCACGCGGCGTGGTCTGTGATTTGCCGTACTGCTCCGGCGGCGCATACCCGGACGAGCCGAGGGCCGTCGTATCCCTGTTCTGGCCCGGCTTGAAGTGGCGCGCGATGCCGAAATCGATCAGGTACACGTGTCCGCCGTTGGTCAACATAATATTGGCGGGTTTGAGGTCGCGGAAGATAATTGCCGGATTGCGCGTGTGCAGATAGTCCAGAACCGAGCAGAGCTGTAGTGCGATCTCAAATATCTTTTCGAGCGACATCTTCTTGCCGCCCAGGCCGTTCAGATGCGCCTCCAGCGTCTCGCCCTCAATAAAGTCCATGACGAGATACGTGCGCCCGGTGTCGGTAAACTGCTCGTAGATACGCGGCAGGTTGGGGTGGGTCAGCCCGGCCAGCAGGAGCGCCTCGTGCCTGAACGCCTCCGTCGCCGCCACAAACTCCTGCGTCCCCAGATTGCTCTGGCTCATCTCTTTGACCGCCACCAACCGATTGCCGAATTGCGTATCCGACGCCTTGTAGACCGCGCCGAAGCCGCCGCGCCCCGCCTGGTCGAGAATGACGTAGCGCTGCTTCAACGTGTGCCGCTGCGTCAGCATCCCGGTCAGCGTCGAACTGATCGACAACGTACTATTCGGCAGTGTGGCATTCTGTAACGTAGTGTTTGGCAGCGCACCTTTTGGCAGCGTAGCGTTTACATCCTGTAGTGACTGACCGCATACACGACAAAACTGCGCCTGCATACGGTTCGCGGCCCCACACGTATCACAAAATTGCGGCTGCATCTCGACAATCCTCGTAGTAAAAACATTTGTACTAGCTCTACTCTATGCTGTACCTTAGTATATATGCCAGAGGGTTGTCAAGAGGCGCGCTACTTCCCAGTAAGAACGTAGTTTACTCGACATTTTTTATCTGGTCGTTGAACACAGTCTTCGTCCTATCCCACCGGCGCACGGTGTACAGGTGCGTCGTGCCCGTGTAGATACCGTTGTAGTAGCGCCTGGTGACCGCCTGCCAGACCGCCTCAACCTGGTCCCAGCGAATGACGACCATGATGGAGCCCATGCGCAGCAGACCCTCGCTAAAGACATAGACGTGCGAGCCACGTTCCAGAAAGGCTTTTACGCACAGCCATTAGCCAGCTAATACAGCCGTCAACAGCGCCACGAAACCAATCAGGCGGCCTATATCACCGGCAGCATCGAAAAACTCCCCATATGGGGGGCCAGATATTGTTGCACATTCTATATAATTAAAATTGATAACTATACCTATTGTCGCCAAAACTTGCAAACTTTCAGTATGGACTATAAAATAATGACTCCAGGCATGTTTTTCCCTTAATTGGGTCCGTAACAAGAAACAGTGGAAGATACAAATTTTTGATGGTGCGCGTGCAGTGAGGAAAAAAACACTATGATAGACAAAAATGATGAGTACGACATTGCAATCTCCTATGCAGGTGAGGACCGCACTTACGCTGAAGCTCTTGCTACTATCCTGCAACGTCAAGGCATCAGGGTCTTTTTTGACAGATATGAAAGAGCTACACTCTGGGGTAAAAATTTATATACATACCTGTCTGAGCTCTACCAGAAGAAGGCTCGTTACTGCATCGTATTCCTTTCCGAACACTACGCACGATCTTTGTGGACAACTCATGAGCGCGAAGCTGCTCAAGCACGAGCTTTTAAAGAAAACAATGAGTATATTCTTCCCATACGCTTAGACAAAACTGATATTCCTGGCATTCTGCCAACGATAGCCTATATAGACTGGTTCACAGAGACGCCTGAAGGAATCGCAAGGCTTATTTTAGAGAAACTTGGTAGGTAAGGATAATACCATGAAAAATGCCAGGCACTATAAGTATGACATTGCTCTATCCATAGCAGGTGAGGACCGCGCCTACGCAGAAGCATTGGCGGAGGAGTTAAAGCGTCGCAAAATAAAATACTTCTATGACGATGAAGAGAAACACAACCTCTGGGGCAAGAATCTCTATCCCTATCTCTCCGATCTTTATCAGAACGAAGCACATTATTGTGTGATATTTATTTCAAAGCATTATGCAACGAAGCGTTGGACTAATCATGAGCGCGAGGCTGCGCAGGCACGCGCCTTTCAGGAGAACGAAGAGTACATCCTACCGATCCGTTTGGATAATACAGAACTTCCTGGTATACTGCCAACAGTTGCCTATCTTGAATGGCCGCCAGAGACTGCCGAGACGGTTGCAGACCTTATCGCCAGGAAACTGGGAAGAGAGCCGTATATCGCTCCCCGGCTCGCCGTCTCCGAAGCCATTCAAGCAATTATGCCCACCACCTCTCCAGATGTTACCCCTGAAAAGGCTATCAGTAAAAGTCGTAAGAGAGGTGAAGTTGCGGAGGACGCTGTATTGCAAACATATATACATGAGCTTGAAAAAACATATGAAGCTGGCAATGCCAGTGAAATGAGTTATCGCCTTGCCCTGGAAAGTCTCTTAAAGGATCTGGTACCTGGTATTACTGTCACCCATGAACCAAAGCGTAAAGAATATGGATCTCCCGACTATGTTATTTCGCAGAAGACAGGACACGGTTTACTCACTATTGGCTATATCGAGGCAAAGGATGTGGACGCACATCTGGATGATATCGAGCATGATGCGGAACTATCGGAACCAAAAACACGTGATGGACAACAACTAAAAAAGTATCGCCATGCCTTGCCCAACCTCGTTTTGACGAATTATCGCGAGTTCCGCTGGTATCTACACGGTCAACTTTGCCTATCGGCCCGCCTTACAGTTCCTAAAATTGATGGTGGTATTACCGTCAAGAAAAAGGGTGGGAAAAAAGTTGCTGACCCCGGTCCGATGCAAATGTTGCTCGGCACTCATGCTCATAATACGCTGGATGTCGCTCGCTTACTCGCTAATTTTCTTACCTATAGCACGGAGCCGATAAGCAATCCGAAAGAGCTGGCGGAGCGTATGGCACGCATTACCCACATTATCCGCGATATGACAGTTCTTTCGTTTAGACAGAACGAGATACCAGATACCTTGCGCGATCTTTACGAAGCATTCAAGCAGGTACTTATTCCTGATCTGGACGTGCCAGAGTTCGCCGATATGTTCGCACAGACGCTCGCCTATGGCCTGTTTGCTGCACGCTACAACCATACCAGCACCGAACCTTTCCGCCGTCAAGATGCAGCACGCGAGATCCCCAACACAAATCCGTTCCTGGCCGATCTTTTCGAGAAGATCACCGGCAGAGAAATGGATAACGTACCCTTCGTCGGCTTTGTGGACGACCTGGCGCAACTGCTGGCCCAGACCGATATGAATGCAGTGCTGGCCGATTTTGGTAAGGGCACACGTCGTGAAGATCCGCTGATCCATTTCTATGAAACGTTCCTGGCCGAATACAATCCGAAGTTGCGCGAGTTGCGCGGCGTTTACTACACGCCCGAACCGGTTGTTTCCTATATCGTGCGCTCGGTAGACCATATTCTGCGCACGCAGTTCGACTGCGCAGGAGGATTGGCCGATACATCACAGACTACCTATACATACGATAACAACGGCCAGAAGCAGGAGAAGACCTCGTCGCGCGTGCTTTTGCTCGATCCTGCCTGCGGTACCGGAACGTTCCTCTATGCCGTCATCAATCATATTCGCGAGCGATATAGGGAGCGCGGCAATGCTGGCATGTGGTCAAGCTATGTACGCGAGCACCTGCTGCCGCGTATCTTTGGCTTTGAGCTCCTGATGGCCCCCTATGCAATGGCCCATCTAAAATTAGGCATGCAGCTCGCCGCGTTGGATCTGCCGGAAGCAGAGCGGCAAACATGGTCGTACGACTTCAAGAGCAAAGAGCGCCTCGGCCTCTACCTGACGAACACATTGGAGGAAGCTATGCAGCGCCCGGAGATGCTCTTTGCGCGCTCCATCTCCGAAGAGGCGAACGCCGCCGCGCGCGTCAAACAACAGTATCCCGTCATGGTCGTGCTGGGCAATCCTCCCTATTCAGGACATTCTGCCAATAAGGGTCAGTGGATCATCGATCTTCTCCACGGGATGGACTCTAAGACCGGTAAGAAGGTCGGAAACTATTTCGAAGTGGACGGTGTTTCTCTGAATGAACGTAATCCCAAGTATTTGAACGATGATTATGTTAAATTCATTCGTTTTGCACAATGGCGTATTGAACAAACAGGATATGGTATTCTTGCATTTATCACTAATCATGGCTATCTGGATAATCCCACCTTTCGAGGAATGCGTCAGAGCCTTATGCAGAGCTTTGATGATATCTATATCCTCGATCTGCATGGTAACAGCAAGAAAAAAGAGCGTTCTCCCGATGGGACAAAAGACGAGAACGTGTTTGATATACAGCAAGGTGTTGCGATTGGTATCTTCGTCAAGCGAGGGAAAAAGACATCTGGTCCTCATTCTGCAACTATTCACCATGCAAATTTATGGGGAGCACGCGAGGAATATGATAAATCGACAAAATCTCAAAGTCTTATTGGTGGTAAATACCACTGGCTAAAAGAGCATGATGTTGCTACTACACAATGGACAATCCTTAATCCACAATCATCTTTTTATCTTTTTAAACCACAAGATATCGACGTAGAAACAGAATATGAACAAGCGTGGGTAGTAAATAATATTTTTACTACCAGTGCTAATGGATTTAAAACGCATAGAGACCATTTTTCTGTAGCTTTTCATTTAGGTGAACTTCACCGTAGAATAGGGCAATTACGTAACATTAACGTCAGTGATGAGTATTTAAGGGACAAATTTAAATTAACTGATACAAATGATTGGAAAATACGACAAGCAAGAACTGCGATTAGTCAATTAAAAGATTGGGAAAAACCAATAATGCCCTGCCTGTATCGTCCTCTTGATAGGCGTTTCTGTTACTATGGTACATATTTGATGGATAGACCGCGTGAAGCTGAGCTATGGCATGCTCGCTTCCCTAATATGTGTCTTGCGACTGGTAGACAAGGGCAAGTGGTTGGAGGTAACATATGGAACCTGGTAACTGTAGGAAAAGATGTTGCGGATACCAATCTTTTTTATCGTGGTGGTATTCAATATTTCCCTCTGTACCTCTACAAAATGAAGCCAAAAGATACCCTCTTTGATAAATTAACACTCGAAGACTCTGCTGATCGCAGTTCTAATATCTCGCACGTATTTGTCAAAACTTTCTCGGAAAAAATCAACATGCATTCTATTCCAGATGGTAAAGGCGATCTGCAACAAAATTTCGGTCCCGAGGACATATTCAACTATATGTATGCAATTTTCCATTCGTCAACCTATCGGAAGCGCTACGCCGAGTTCCTCAAAGTCGATTTTCCGCGCCTCCCACTTACCTCAAACATCAACCTGTTCCGAGATTTATGTATCATCGGCGACAGGCTGGTAAAGCTTCATCTCATGGAAGTTTCTGGTTCACCTCTTCCCTCCTATCCTGCGAAGGGCGATAATCTGGTAGATGCTGTGCGTTATACAGAACCTGGTCAGGGCTGGGAGCAGGGGCGCGTCTGGATCAACAAGGCGCAGTACTTCGAAGGCGTCTCGCTTGAGATCTGGAACTTCTTCGTGGGAGGCTACCAGGTCTGCCAGAAATGGCTCAAAGATCGCAAGGGCCGCACTCTATCCTACGAAGATATCGAACACTATCAACAAGTTGTAGCGGCCCTTGATGAAACGAATAGGCTTATGCAGCAGATCGATGATGTAATCGATACACACGGCGGTTGGCCCATTATGTGAATCCCCGCTTGCTATTATCCCTCACTTCAGGAGTAGACTTCACTGCCCGGTAGAGCCTGGCCGATTAACATAAGCACGGGCTTAAATGGTGATACAGACCGAGATGGTAAAGCATATGTAAAAATTAGTATCAGTCCCCCAATAATACCTATGAGGAGCAAGATAGCTAGAATAATTTCGAAGATAACCACCCGTTTTGAGGTTGTTCTTTTTAAGGACGGGATGCGCAGTGATGTGGGCAAAGAGAATGGTTCCTGTCGCATCAACGCGATTGGATACACAGGTTGTACTTCCAGGCGCTGCGCAGAAGATGGTAAGCCCGTCAGGTTCTGGAGGGTTGCTTGATTCACCTGTTCCTCAGAGACCTGTTGTTCTGCTGGCAGTAGAGGATGCTGCGACAGTAGTTCCTGGGGCTGCATCTTCCTGAGTTGTACCGCGTGCGGGCGCGGCCTCGAGTGCTGTGGCGCTATCGATGATGGAAGGTGCTGCACGCCCAGGCGCTGCTGAGGCTGGGTAAAAGGGAGAGCCTGTTCGGGTCGTGATGGTGGGCGCAGGCCTGGACGTTGAGCAGGCTGGGGTGCTGCCATATTCAGCGGCGGCTCAGGCTTTGCAACTATAGGCGAATTTTCAGGAGGTGGCAGTTTCTCCAGACGTATTGGGCGCTCCAGCGGCCTCTTCATAATCTCCGCAGCGGGCAGGCGCTCGGTCTCGGGCTCAAAGCGTCGTTTGCCCGGTGAACTTTCTCTGGACGCGGTATCGATGGTTGCAGGCGCGTAGCCAGCGTTGTCCTCCCGCTGCCCCCATACCTGCTCAGCGCTCGCGGGCAAGTGATATGCAGACATGTCGCGGGAGTTACCAGTTTTGAAGGCTCTGGTAACGGGGATGTGACGCACCGGGCCGGTGTTCGGTGGGCTGTTTATAACTGCGCCGCAATGTTTGCAGAAGCGCGAATAGGCCGGCAATGTTGATTTGCAGGATGAACATTGAATACTACTCATATTTAACCTCCTTTCAGAGTATCTCTTCAAGACCCCGTATCTGTCCAGATCCCCCCTGGCTCCGCGCGCTCTGCGGCTCAGGTCGCCAGCCCCACCACCCACACCCAACCGCTTGTGAAGCGCCTTTGGCGCTGATGAGTCCTGAACAGATACACTGAACATATTTAGGAGAACGAGAGCGTATCTCCGACCAGTTCGTCCTGCTGCAGAGGCCCGATGCCTGCAACAACCAGCGGACTGAGCAGCGAGAAGCGGTGCAAGACGTTCAGCACCTGCTCCTGCGTTACTGCATCGATCGACTCCTTCACCTCCTGGATGGTCTTCATTTTGCGCTCGTACCACCACGAGCGCGCGATCGCGCCCATGCGCGCGCCCGAACCCTCGCCGCGCATCACATTCTCGCTCTTCAACTGCACCTTCGCGCGCTCCAGTTCGTCGGCGGTGATGCCTTCCTGCTCCAGCTTGCGCAGCTCGTTTACGATGACCTCCAGACACTCGCGCCCCTGCTCAGGCGTAGTGCCCGCATAGATACGCATCGCGCCGATCGCCCTGTTGCTGGAGAGGCTGGCGGAGACGCCATAGACGAGGCCGCGCTTCTCGCGCACCTCGACGAAGAGGCGCGAAGCCATATTGCCGCCCAGCACCTCGCTGATCACCATAGCCGCGTAGTAGTCGGGATCGGTATAGTTGGGGAAAGGAGCCATCAGCGCCAGATGCTCCTGCTTGCCCTCTTGATGCTCCAGGAAGATCGTGTTCTGGGGAGCGGGCTTCTGCACGGGCGAAGGGCTCGCCTGGCCCTGCCAGTCTCCAAAGAGATCTTGCAACTTCAGCACCACGTGATCCCAGTCGAACTTGCCAGCGATACTGAACAGCACATTATTCGGCTGATAGCGCGCCTTCCAGAAATCCAGCAGGTCTTTGCGTTGCAGCGTGCGCACGCTATCGGTCGTCCCCAGGATCAAACGACCGAGCGACGTACCTTTATAGAAATTCGAGCGGACATATTCAAAGATGCGGCTCATCGGCTCATCGTCGTGGCGGCGGATCTCTTGCAGCACAATACTGCGCATCTGCTCCAGTTCATCTCTGGGAAAGGTGGGTGTCAGCAGCACCTCATGTAACAGATCGAGTGTTGCATCGAATTTGTTATGTACGATCTGCGCCCACACCTGGCCGGTCTCCAGGCCAGTGCTGGCCCCCTTGCGTGCACCAAGAGACTCGAATTCTTCGTTGAGTGAGCGAGCGTCCCTTTTCTTCGTGCCCTGGAAGAGCATGTACTCAAAAAGGTGGGCCAGCCCCAGTTTGTCTTCTGGTTCATTGACCACGGCTGCATCGAGCTGGAAGCCAAAGGTAGTCGAACTGAGACTGGGCATATATTGGCCAATCATCTCTATACCATTGGGCAATTGATGATGAAAATAGTTCGGTGGTAGACCTTGCTGGTCACTTGTATTTACGTTCATCTAATCCTCTCAAGGCGCTTCTCGCCACGCACTAAACTCTTGCCATCTATGCGTTACCCATAGATGGTACACATATAAACTTACAGCGGCCCCTTTTTGCAATGACGGAAAGGTCACCGGGTGGAGATTGCTTTGTGGCCGTGCAGTTATTGTACCATTTTACGCCAGTAATTGATCTCACTTCAAGTTTCGTCAGCTACGCCAGTCTATCGCTTTGTGGAGAAGAGAGAAACGCCCAGGCCAACCAGCGAGACAAGCAGGAGCGCGCCCGCGAAGACCAGGAAGGTGCGCGCGGTACCGATGTCGGGCATGGTAACGAGGACCGGGAGGAAGGTTCCGACGATGCTGCCTGCCGTGGAGATGGCGTAGAGCAGGCCCGCGTTGCGTCCCGATCTGCCTACCTGCTCTACACGCAGGCGTATGGCGAACGGCGAGATGCAGCCGAGCAGAATCATAGGCAGGGCGAAGAGCAGGATGACCGAGACCAGCGAGCCGTAGAAGACATTGTAGGAGAGTGTGGAGAAGGTGAGCAGCGCCCAGTTGAGGACTGGCGGCGCAATGACAGGGATCAGCGCCATCAACAACGAGGCGACGATGGGAATTGTGTAAAACAGTTGGAGACGTGGATAACGATCGGCAAGCAAGCCACCGACGTAGTAGCCGACGGTTAGATAGAGCAGGATAAGTCCGATCAGGCTAGCCCATACGAAGAGCGTGCTGCCGAAGTCGGGCGCGAGCAGACGCGAGGCGGCCATCTCGATGGCAAGCGAGGCAGCGCCCGCGACAAATACCAGTAGAAGCAGCAGCCAGTCCTGGCGCGCACGCCGGGTGCGTGTAGCGCCTTCGCGTGTCCTCCTGGGACCTGATGTAGCGATGGACATAACGGGAAAACTCTCTTTCGTTACGAGCGACCAGAAGCTATTGTTGCGTATCCAGCGGCACAAAGCGAGCAAGTACCTGCGACTGCATTCTGAGCGCGGTCTGGCGCAGGTTGGCGTACTTATCTGGTCCTATTTTCTGCTCCAATGCGCGCAGAAACGTCTCCAGCATGACAACCGTCGGATCGTGCAGATCCTGGCGCTGACGCCGGGCTTCTAGCAACAGCGCCATGCCTTCACGGTGCAGACCCTGCTCATAGAGCAACATACCCAGGTTCGTTAATATCATACCCTGGTTATGCTCCCCTTTCAAATGGTAGGCGAGATGCAACGACTCAAGATAGTAATCAAAAGCCTGTTTATAGTCTTTCTCGCTCTGATGAAGCAGGCCCAGATTGTGCAGCAAGATCCCACGCAGAAGGAGATCCTGTTTCTCTTCGTTGAGCGATAGCGCGCGCTCGAAATTGGCGCGGGCCAGGGCATATTCGCCGCGTATGCGATAGAGTTCGCCCTGATTGGCAAGGGTGGTTGCCTCCCCCAGGCGATTCCCGAGCTGGCGCTGCATCGAGAGCGCTTGCTCAAAATATGCCTGGCTTTGCTGGTACTCGCCCATTCGTCCATAGAGCATGGCAACGTGACTGCAGACCAGCGCCTCATCACGCCGCAGCAGAACGCCAAAGGGAGGAAGCAGTCCTGTATAGAGGCCGATTAACGTATTCCAGGCTCCCCACTGTACCATGCTTTCGTGCAATCCCTCCTCGAAAAGCAGGTCGCAGGCGCGCTGCCAGCGTCCACCGAGACACAGGTGGCGTATTGCGGAGACGATCGGCTGGACATCCTGCAATCCCTGCCGTTGCTCGCGGGGCGGACAGAGCTTACGGATACAATGTTGATAATACGTGGCGACCTGCATATGTCCGGCGGCACAGGCAATCTGTAGCGCCTCGGCATTGTTAAGGGCTGGACTCTGCGGAATTTTTATACCCAGCGCTGCCAGCGCCTCTTCCCGCTTCTGTTCGTTGCCGTCGAGATAATGTTCCAGCATATACTGCCGCAACAAGGGATGGAGTATATAACAGTGCTCGCCAGTTGCATCCAGCGATACCTGGACCAGAGAGAGATGGGCCAGCACACTCAGTTCATGCTCGAAAGGTCCCGGGGGATGCCTGTCGGCACCGCTCGCATCGCTACCCATAATGGCCATAATGACGCCTTCCAATGGCACGGGTTCGGTAAAGAGGCTCAGCGCACGCATCAGTACGAACTGCAGAGGATTGAGATAATAGTGAATGCTGGCCAGCAGTTGAAATGTCACCTCGCCCGCCCACAACGGCTGATAGTCAGGCGAGTTCAAGAGATAGCTCAGCGCGATCCCACTGAGATTGACGAGCGCACAGAACAATACCAGGGCGAAGGCGTGGCCCGCGCAACGCTGCCAGACAAGCGACAACTCCTCCGGCGATCCCTGTACGCCACGCTGTTGCAGCAGGGCAACACCCTCGGGAAGACTGATACGCGAGACGAGGCAGGAACGCACGCGCGTCTCAACCATCTCCTCGTTGAAGAGGGAGTTATAGCTGGTCAGCAGGAAGCGACTGGCCCCCAGGTCCGTCTGTATCATCTCCAGAAAGAGCTGCAGCGCCCCACGTCCGGCAACTCCCTGGGTGATCTCTGGATGCAGCAACGACTCGAACTGGTCCAGGATGATAAGAGCATTTTCCTGTGGACGCCGCAGGGCCTGCTGCAGCGCCGCGATCTGCTGATCGGGCTTCAGTAGAAAAAGGCCGGAGGTATACATATTGATACTTTTAAGTATAGTCACAACTATATCAGGGAGCGTCGTGTAGGTATCGATACCCAGCCATACTATGTGGCTGGGCGCGGGCAGGTTCTGTTGTTTAGCCAGTAAGAGGCGATTGTATAATAGCGCTGCCAGCGTCGATTTACCGGCGCCGGGATTGCCTATCAGCAATACGGAACTGGTGTGTACATCGTTGAGCATACGCTGCATGGCATTGACGTCATCAGCGCGTTGCATAACGGTCAGAGGATCGGTCGGCGGTGGTGTCGCCGTATGTATACCAAAAGCGACAGATTGTCGCGCACCGTGTTTCATCTCGGCCAGCGCATAATCACTCCTCGACGCACGTTCTACATCTTCTCTCTGCGGTTCCCCCCACAGCATCTAGTCAACTCCTCTACAATGAGATCAATTCAAGGCAAGTATAGCATACCTCAAGTGGGCGCGAAATTAAGAATATAGCCTGAATATACTATCTGGGGTCAGGACTTCTCAAAAGTAGGGATGGGGCTTGCCTCCATCCGGTGACTACTTGTTGTGAACACCCTCCACAGGCCGGATGGGGGCAAGCCCCATCCCTACTGGCTACACCAACCACTTTTGAGAAGCCCTGGCTGAATGTGCTACTATAGTGGCGGTATCCTCATTAATGAAGCCGAACAGGCCAGGTTTTTTGCAACAGGCACCGGTCCTATTTCGCTCTCTTTATGCTTATCGCACTTCGTAGAAAGATAAAAACGTTCAGGTAGAAAGGGATGAACATGCTACGTATCATCTATATGGGAACGCCCCAATTCGCCGTACCAGCGCTCGAAGCGCTTATCAAAGGCGCGGCTCCCGGAGCACTCCTGCCTGATGGCTACGAGATCGTGACCGTGATTACGCGCCCCGATAAACCAGCCGGGCGTGGACGAGAGGTTGTCTTTTCACCTGTCAAGCAGACGGCTCTTAAGTATGATATCCCGATATGGCAGCCGGGCTCCTTCAAGAAGGCTGAAAACAGCGAGGCGCTGGCCGCGTATCACGCCGATCTGTACATCGTTGCGGCATTCGGGCAGATACTGCCTCAGAAGGTGCTGGATCAGCCGCGCTACGGGACGTTGAATATTCATGCTTCGCTGCTCCCCAGGTACCGTGGCGCCGACCCTATCGCCGAAACGATCTTGCAGGGCGACAAGGAGACGGGGGTCTCTATCATACTATTGGATGCCGGCATCGACACCGGTCCAGTCCTGCTCCAGCGCAGCATTCCCCTGGCTGAAGACGAAACCACAGGAAGCCTGACCGTCAAACTGGCCGATCTGGGGGCGCAGGCCCTGCTGGACGCGCTGCCGCCGTGGATCGCGGGCGAGATCACGCCGGAACCGCAGGACGAGTTGAAGGCGTCACATACACATATGCTCAAAAAAGAGGATGGCGAGATTCGCTGGGGGTTGCCCGCGATCGTCCTGGCACGCCAGGTACGAGCCTACACGCCCTGGCCCAGCAGCTTCACACACTGGCGGGGCAAACTGCTGAAGATTCTCAGCGCCCAGGCACGCTCGGTAGAACTGGCTAAGGAGGTTCCAGTCGGTACGGTCGGTATACGTGAAGAGGCGGGGCACCAGGTACTGGCCGTCGCCACGGGTTCGGGTCTTTTGCTGGTCAAACAGTTGCAATTAGAAGGGAAGAAGGCGATGAGCGCGGAGGAGTTTCTGCGTGGCTACGCACAGATCGTCGGCCAGGTCTTAGGGTAGCCCTTGCTGTCCATTTCGCCGGACGTCGATCTACGATCGGCGTCCGGCGAAACAAACGCGACTATCTGGCAACAGCTTTAGGACGGGTCACCAGAGCGCCAATAATGGCAATCACTGCAAGAGCAGCGAAAGCAAGGACATGTTTGATATGGATGGCCTTCGGATCGCCACTCGTCACCAGTACATGATTGTAGCCTGGAATGACATAATAGACACAGACAAGAATAGCCAGCACAGCAACGACAATCGCTGCATAGAACAATACGCGGTTATTTGAGTTCGCCATGAGTGAAACGTCTCCTTCATTTTCAAATCGACCATATGGTCAAGCCCCAGAACGAATGCTTATTATTCGCAACTAGCACAACCGATTTTCTCTACACTAGAAACGAGAAACATCCCTGCTTTGTAACGACGGGTGAGCAATCGTAGCCATTATGGGTAATCCTATTTCTAGGAGTGCACATGCAGCACAAACCAGAAGAGGAGCAACGACACTAGCCCGGCTCCCCAGCAGTAGTAAGCGAAGGGATCGAGGCGTCCATGCTCGAAGTACTTCATCAAAAATTTCGTACTCAAGTAGGCAGCCACGCCAGAGAGGACCATCCCGATCAAAATCAGGAGCAGCGTGTGCGGAGGCTGTCCAAACAGTAGCGGCACCTCCACCGCCCCGGCAGCAAAGATGATGGGCGTCCCCAACAAGAAGGAGAAGCGCGCGGCATCCTCGTGTGTGAGGCGCACGCCCAGACCCGCCACGATGGTCGAGCCAGAGCGCGAGAAGCCTGGAATAAGGGCAACCGACTGCGCCAGCCCGACGATCAACGCCTCCTTCCAGGAGAGGGCTACGAGGGGCCGAAAGTATACCTCGCGCTCCTTGGGAGAGAGATAGGCGAGTCTGGCCTCAGAGCGGCGCCGCAACTGCTCCCCCACGAAGAGGACGGAGCCGTTGACGATCAGAAATGTCGCAGCGAGCAGAGGTGAGGCAAAGGCTTTCTTCAGCGGCGACTCCAGAAAGACGCCGAGCAGGCCGGCGGGGATCGACCCGATGATGATGAGCCAGCTCACCCACTCGTTGGTACCTTTACGTACCTCGCCATCTTTGATACTCACCACCAGGGTACGCCCGACCTGAAACCAATCGCGCCAGAAATAGATCAGGAGCGCGATGCTTGTACCGAGGTGGAGCGATGTGATAAATGGCAGGAAGCAGCTCTCTCCTCCACAGCCAGTACTGGTCTCCAGATTGCCCCAACCCAGCAACCCTGGTAAAATCACCGTATGACCGAGGCTACTGATCGGAAAGAGTTCCGTCACGCCCTGTAAGAGTGACAGAACAACGGCCTGTACTATAGTTAGATTCATGCATTACTCTCTTGATAATAAGCAACACACCAGGATGCTTTTCAGCGAGTATCACGGGCGGACAGGCTATCTTCCCCTACGAGAAACGCCTGTACCGCATGACTAGAGACCTCACTACGACAGGTACTGTTGTTGGTCTTGCTGGAACTCCGCCAGTGTTTTGGCAAAGACAGAGGTTCCATCGCGCTTAGACAAAAAGAAGTAGTAGCCCGTAACCGGCGGTGAGGCTGCTGTCTGCATGCTGGCAAGACCTGGGCTACAGATAGGCGTTGGGGGGAAGCCAACCTGTCTATACGTATTCCAGGGACTATTCGTCGCATCATCATTCCCCGTTGTGCCCACAGGCAAAGGTGCCCAATACTTTTTAGGGGGCTGAGGAGGTGATTGAGTATCTAATGCATACTGCACGGTCGGATCTGCCTGGAGCAGGCCCCGGGTCTCTTCATTTTTTTTATAGACACGATTCCAATAAACACTCGCTATATTTCCACGATCTGCATTCACGCCAGCCTCACGTTCGACAATGGAAGCTAGAGTCAGCATGGTATACAGACTCATCTGGTGCTGTTGCGCCAGCTTATCGAGTTGATACTGCTGTATAGTATCACTCATAGTCTTTAACATCAAATTTACGACATCGCGCGCAGTACCATCGACGGGCACTTCGTAACTTGCCGGGAAGAGTAGTCCCTCCATGGTGGTATAGCCCGCAGGCACCTGCTTTAGAATAGGATAGCGGGCGGCATCGGGAAATTGATTGATATGTTTAGTATAGCGCAAGAAGTCGCTCGCCTTGAACTTCACAAGATCGGTGTTCGCGAATTGTTGGGCGATCTGTTCGAGCCGCCAGCCCTCGGGGATGACCACGCGGATCGCATCCGGCTGCGCGTTCAGCAATTGATCGATCATCTGGCTGATCGTCATGGCCGGGGTCAGCTTTTTGTAGATGCCCGCTTCCAGGTGGGTATCCAGGCCCTTGATACGTGCCCAGACGCGGAAGGCCAGAGCATTGCGTATGAGACCTTTCGCCTGTAAGTTATCTGCTATTTGAGCAGTGGTTTCGCCCCTGGAGATCTCAAAGGGAATGGGCTGAGCTTGCGAATTAGAGCTTGCGGGCTGAAAGATGTCCGTCGCCGTATTCCAGATATAGTACATGAGCCCAAAGATGATAACTCCAAGCAAAAGCACTGAGATAACAGCTACTCTTGATCCAGATCTTCTTCTCATACTTGTTTTTCCTCTGTCCTACGCCCCAGGTGGTCCAGGTATTCCTGGAGGATTACTGTTGCGGCCAGGGCATCGATTTCATGTTCCTTACGCCGTCGCTTTGTCTGCCGCCGCCGCTCGGACTGACCACCGCCCTCTCGCTGCGCGCGCAATCGCTGCGCCTCAACCGTTGAAAGGCGCTCGTCCCAGAAAGTGAGCGGGATAGTGATGTAGGGACGCAAACGCTCAACAAACGCCTGGACACGCTGACCTTGCATGTGGATCTGCCCGTCAAGGCTGATCGGCAGGCCAACGACGAGGCTCTCTGTGCCGGTCTCCTCGATCAGGCGCTGAATGGCCACAAAGGTCTGCTCTTCATTCTGAGAGACATGCAGCGTGGTATAAGGGGCAGCAAGCAGGCCGGCGCTCACCGCTACCCCGATTCTGACCGTGCCCACATCCAGGGCCATCAATCGAGCCATAGCAGATTCCTGATATCCTCACTATCCCTGATTATGGTATACCAGATAGACAAAACCCTATCGCCAGAATTTTAACGGAGCGAGAGGTGTTTTGTCCAGGCTTTACCCTGAAAGAGGGAACCGAAGGTACCACCCTTTTTTCCTATAACGGTTATGGACCGGAGGCAAGTTTGACGTTGGTGGGCAGCGACGAACCAGCCACATATCGCACATTGATATGATCCGTACGCAACGGCATCAAAGGATCAATGCCCGGCGTGATCTTCATATCCACCTTCTGTATACCCGGTATTATCCCTTGCAGGGTCGACGTCACCTCCGCACTCGTTTTGCCCACCAGCCTGCTGCGCACATCGGGGATCTTCTGAATGATCTTCCCGGTTGGCTTGAAGCTAAGCGTCATAGACAGGCCATTGGTGGTCGGAGTGAACTGCGGGATCCGTACCGCGTTCGACTGGTCTGCGATGATCTGATAGTTCTGATAGCGGGCATCCTTAGTCAGGGCCACATTTAACTGGGCAATGGTTGCGGATTGGAGCGTGGCGCTGCGCACGACTGGCAGCTCAACGCTCTGGGTCAGGCTCACCGGAAAGGTGCCGCTCTGCTCGATGTCATTGACTTTGGGCGCCCTGGTCAGCGTTGGCTGGGTGACGGGCTTGCCAGCCACATCGCCAGGGGCCAGTTGTTGTTTAATCCATGTCGTGATCTCGCCTTGAAGTTGCGCGCTCAACGCCGTTTGCGCATTGTTCAGATCCTTTTGCGTCACAGAGGTAGCCGTGCCAGCTCCGCCGCCCGAGGTCGCTGCGTCGTTGGTGACTTTTAGACTTAGACTGGAGATCTGCGTGTTGTTATATTGCGCAATAGTGCTCAGGCTGCTCGGAGGAATAGAGGTAATACTGTTGACAGGAACGTTGCCGGCATCGCCCGGACTCTGCGCCTGAACTGTTGTCGGCAGACTATTCAGACTGCTGCCCTTCGGGCCAACCGACACCTCAGCCTGTGTCACAAACTGCGTTCCATTGCTCGTAGTGATGATGACGTTGGACGGAATGACGACCTGCTGATTCCCGTTATTGGTAAAGAAGACGATGCCCTTCGCCGGGGCCGTACCGACCTTCGCGCTGCCGGTTGCATTTCCGGTTCCATTGATCGTAAAATCTTTTTTCAGCGTCTCGTCCTGAATCGTCCCTGCCGCTGCGTTAGAAGCGTTTGTAGGGCTCGCGAGCAACTTGACATTGGCCGAGTAGTTCTGGGCAGAAAGCGTCACCGTCACATCAGCCGTAGGTATGCCCCAGGCACCAAGACCAAGTAGGATAATGAAAAGGATGACTGCGACCACCACAAACAGGCCGATGGACTGCCTGCGTTGCGTCGCCGACCTTGCTGCGGTTGCACGCAATAGCGGGCCCTGCCGCGTGGGAATGCGCCCAGTCCCCGCCTGACGCGGCACTGGCTTCGATAGGGCGGGACGATTGCGCGACGACATAGTCCCACCTGGAGAGACAGGCGCCTGTCGTACCGGCAGATTACTACTAATCCGCGGCGCTGGACCCGTCGGGAAATTGCCGCTTGCCCTGGTGGCTGGTCCTGGTGAGAGATTGCCACTCGCACGTGAGACCGGGGTCGGCGGCATCGTTCCGCTCTTTCGGGGTACCTGATTCGGCGGGATTGCTCCACTCTTCCGCGGCATCTGATTTGGTGACAGGTTGCCGCTTGCCCTGGTGGCTGGTCCTGGTGAGAGATTGCCACTTGCACGCGAGACCGGGGTCGGCGGGATTGCTCCACTCTTTCGGGGTACCTGATTCGGCGGGATTGCTCCACTCTTCCGCGGCATCTGATTTGGTGGCAGGTTGCCGCTTGCCCGTGAACCGGGCTGTAAGTTGCGACTGATGCGCGGCGTTGTAAACGTACCTGACGCGGCGGGCGTCGCCGGAGGTGCCTGAGGCGTGACCTGCGTCGGTCGATCAGCGATAGGCGGCAAGGCATCGTCATTATCGAAGTCCTGTTGGGGCGCAGGCGAAGATATTGGCGGGACCGGAGGAATTACCGGCTGCCGTCCCGAACGCCGGCTGCGTTGACGCATCATGTAAGCACGCGACGGACCGGCCCGGTCCTGATCATCTTCCGCGAGCGGGTCCGATAACGGTTGAGGAGTGGGAGGGACATCATGAAGCGCAAAATCGTCCTGATCTCCATCGTACTCAATAACATGCCGGACCTCATCCGGTACGGCGGGTACATCTTGAATAGCGTGCTCGCTTGTGGCAAAGCCCTCGATCGTGGGCACCGAACCGCGCTGCTCCGCGAGAGGAGGATTAAAATCATCATCCAAAGACGCAAGCGGGTCCTCGCCGACGCTGGACAGCGGGGTCATCTTATAACCATAGCGAGAGCTCTCAAGCGTGTTGTTTTGAGCGGGAGTCGTCGTATCATCATTGTAGCCTGCATGAGCATTATGATCGGTCGGATCAGAGTCCGGTTCCGACTCTTCGCGGCCCTTCTGGCTCGCCGCCTCTCGGATATCTTGCGCCTTATTAAAGTCATCCATCCAGAGATCTGGGTCTTCGTCTATATGTTGTTGCGAGATTGGACGGATAGATGGCGGTTGATTCGCCTGAAAATTGTAAGGGATCTGCTCATCGGGCACGTCGTAGCGGTTATCCGGGAAAACAGAAGGATCGATATCACTGATGTTGCCGGTTACAACGCCATCACCCAATGAATTATCGTCATGCTCCACTGATTGTATAGAGCGATCGGTTGATGGCGACCATTGTTCCGCTGGATCGGGCTGACGGGAGCGCATAGAGCCCGTCCCATGCGCCGTGTTTTTAGCAGGGCGTTGGGTTGAACCGTTGGGCCGGCTCCGATTGCCCAGGATAGAGCGACCGGCGCGACTGGAAGGACGAGACCTGCCCGAAGAGGGAGACTCCAAAGAGTTTGCCACCCTGAATTTCACGGACAGGGCCACGGAGCGTATCTGTGGATCGGTACTGACCACCAGGATATCTTTCCCCAGCTCGCGAGAACGAGCGCGCAGCAGCTTCCAGGCCACATGACTACGTAACTGGCTCTGTGTCGGAATAACAAGTGTGATAGAGCGAGCCGGGATCTTCTCCAGACGCTCGCGCAGGCTAGTCAGGTCATCTTCAGGACTAATATAGATCGTCGTCTTCTCATCACTCATAAGCCCATTTCACCCCCTGTTCGCATACCAATGGTCGCAGCCTCTTTCATCCACACCAGGATCGACAAAACGCCTTTAGATGTGCATGGCGTTAATGACCCTGTCGAGCGCTCTCTCCAGTACATTATCCTCATTCTGTAGCTCGACGGCCTGATACGCCAGGGCCATCGGCGTAATATCTTGTGCGTTTACCAGCATCCCGCCACGATCCGAGATGCTTGCAACCATATCCGGTTGAACTGTTCGTATGATGGGTGGGCGCGAAAACGGCAGCCGTTCGGTCCACGGAAAGCTCTCCAGCCGCTGGTGAATATCGACCAGGGCCGAGCCGCCGCCCACGATATAGATCGCCGGCGGTAAAAGCTCGCCTTTCGCCAGTTCCTCGATCAGCAATTCAACGCTATCCATCCAGGTCTGGCATTCAGGGGCAAGAATAGCCTGAATCTCATCACGGCCACTGCCCTTGATCTCACCATTACTATAGCTGATTTTTAGCCGCTCGGCATCTTTTATAGAGATGCCCTTACTTGTAGCTATGCGGCGGGTGAAGGTCCTGCCACCCAGGGCGAACATGCGCGTCTCCTCGATGCCACCCTGTCGCACCAGGGCAATATCGGTCGTACCACCGCCAACATCAATAAAGATGGCCCCGCTATCGGCCCCCGCGTTCGTACTAAGGCAGCGCGCCAACGCATAGGGCTCAGCCACAATAGTGACCAGGGTCAGGTCCAGCCCCTGCGCCACGGTCTCGAGCGCGCCCAGTTGCATCAGTGGAGCAAAGGCGCTGAAGAGGGTAAGGGTGAAGTGACGGCCACGAAAGCCAATCGGATTGGACACAACCTGCCCATCGATGCGCACAGAGACAACCGCCGCGTTGGTCAGGCGCACTTCGATATTCTGATAGCCTGTCTCTGCCGCGATGCGCTCCCTGGCACTTTTCAGCAGTTTCTGCTGCGCGTTGGTAATAAGCGCCTCCAGCTCTTCCGCCGTGATGGGTTTCGCTGGCTGCTGGCGTTGTTTATTCACCGTTGTCGAACTGCCCTTGACCAGTTCGCCCGCGATACCGACGACTGCCGAGGGTGCGATGACGCCACCTGCCGCGTTCTCAGCCTTGAGCAGGGCTTCGTTGCAGTTAGCGATCACGCCGGGAATGTCGGTGACGATGCCATCGGACATATGCGTGTAGCTCTGCTGGTGACGCCCCACACCCAGCACCTCCGCGTGGTCCCCATGCACCTCGACGATAATAGCCTTCGCGTAGGCGGTACCGATGTCGAGCGCAGTATAAAGCTGACGCTCGCCGCCGTCGCGTTCGTCTTGCGGCTCGTCGTAGTCTCCAAACTCACTGGAGTAGTATCCGTTCTCTTCTCGCCTACTTCTAAAGAAACCCTTCAGACGTTCCAGGAGATTAATCATGCATTCGTCCCAAATCTATTGATCTACTGCCATAGCCCCGCAGGATACCTCCTGCTCTCTCTGTAGCGGTGCATGTTATGTACGTTATAGCACAAAAGTCACACCGCTTGCAAAGCTACTTCAGATTTTCGCGCACAAACTTTACGGCGAGGTCGAGCGCAGCGCCCAGCTCAGCTCTGTTTTTGCCGCCGCCCTGCGCTGATTCCGGTCGTCCGCCGCCCCTACCGCCCAGGCGCTCTCCGACGACGCCTGCGATCTTCCCGGCATGGAGGCCGCGCTTCGTCAAGGCTGCATCGACGCTTACCTGAATAGCAATGCGATCGGCGAGGTTGCTCGCCAGCACAACGACGCCAGGGCGAGCAAGCTTGCTACGCACCATATCGCCCATCTCTCGTAACACTTTATCGTCGGGCGCGCTCACGGTCGCCGCGACAACGGGAACATCCATGACATTTCTGGCCTGGCGCGCTACGCCCTCGGCCTCGTACAGCGCCGCTTCGCGCTGGAATTGTGCGATCTGCCGGCGTGCAGCCGCGAGCTCCTGCTGCAACTGGTCTACACGACTCTCAAGCGTATCGGGGGTCGCCTGCACCTTCGCGGACAACGTATCGACGAGGGCGCTGCGTCGGCGCAGATACGCCTCGGCCCCGCGTCCGGTAAACGCTTCGATACGGCGAATGCCTGCCGCGATGCTCGACTCCTGCACGGTGATGTATATGCCGATTTGACCGGTCGAAGAGCAATGTGTGCCGCCGCACAATTCGATACTGTTCCCCATAGCTACTACGCGCACAAGATCATCATACTTCTCGCCAAAAAGCGCCATCGCTCCTGTGGTCAGCGCATCTTGCAAGGGCATTATATTAGTATGAACAGGAAAATCGGCGCGAATCCAGCGATTAATCTGCTCGTCGAGATGCGCGAGGTCCGTAGCGGTCAGTGGTCGCGGGCTGGTGAAGTCGAAGCGCAGGCGCTCCGGCTCGACCAGGGAGCCGCGCTGCTCCACCTGTGGCCCTAGCAGATCGCGCAACGCCTTATGCAAAAGGTGCGTGGCGCTGTGATTGCGCATCGTGTCCAGGCGACGCTGCTCGATCACCTCGGCCTGCACGCTATCGCCGACGCGCAGGTGGCCCTCGTCGATGCGGCCGTAGTGAACGATCAGCCCCTTGAGGGGACGCCGCGTATCCTGCACGCGAAAAACGCCCATCGGTCCGGTAATATCGCCCCGGTCGCCGATCTGTCCGCCGCTCTCGGCGTAGAAGGGGGTCGTGTCGAGCAAGAGGAGCGCCTGCTGAGGCGCGCTGATACTCTCGACCTCCGCGCCATCCACAACCATGCCAACTATCTTGCTGCTGCCCCCGATGCCATCGTAGCCGACAAAGCGCGTGGGACCGAGGCGCTGGAGCAGCGTGGTAAGCGCCTGGTCATCCTGCGCCTGGACGAACGTACTTGCCGAGCGGCTGCGCTCCTGCTGGCGCTGCATCGACTGCTCGAAGCCGGAGGTATCGATCGTGAAGCCCTGCTCCCTCGCGATCTCCTCGGTCAGTTCCACCGGGAAGCCGTGCGTATCGTAAAGTTTGAAGACCTCTTCGCCGGGAATCACCATCTGCTGCCGCTGCTTCAGGCTCGCGAGCAGCTCATTCAGCAGCGCGAGTCCAGTGTTGAGGGTCTGGCCAAACTTTTGCTCCTCAATGCTCAGCACCTCGACGATGCGGTTGCGCTGCGTACGCAGTTCGGTGTAGTGATCGCCCATCAGGGCAACGACGGTATCTGCGGCAGCCGATAGAAAGGGCTTATCCAGGCCTAGCAGCTTGCCGTGCCGCACGGCGCGGCGCAGGATGCGGCGGAAGATATAGCCACGCCCCTCGTTGCTGGGCAGGACGCCATCAGCGGCCAGGAAGACCAGCGCACGCGCATGATCGGCGATCACGCGCAGAGATGTATCGGTCTTCGCATCCTTGCCGTAGCTCGTATTGGCGAGGGAGGCGAAATGATCGATAACGGCGCGGAACATATCGGTATCGAAGACCGATTCTTTGCCCTGCAGCACCATCGTCAGGCGCTCCAGGCCCAATCCAGTATCGATGTTCTGGCGTGGTAGCGGCGTACGTTTACCATCGAGATCCTGGTAGTACTGCATAAAGACCAGGTTCCAGATCTCCAGGAAACGCTCGCAGTCGCAACCGGGCCTGCAATCGGCCTCGCCGCAGCCGTATTCGACGCCACGATCGTAGTAGATCTCGGAATCGGGTCCGCAGGGTCCAGAGGCACCGGGAGGTCCCCACCAGTTATCTTCCAGGCGCGTGATCACCTCGTCCTTGAAGCCCGCGATCTCACTCCAAAGGCGCGGCGCCTCATCGTCTTCGGGATGGACGGTTGGATACAGGCGGTCGGCGGGCAGTTTCACCACCTGGGTCAGAAACTCCCAGGCAAATACGATCGCTTCTTTCTTAAAGTAGTCGCCCACGGAGAAGTTGCCCAGCATCTCAAAGAATGTCAGCGTGCGCTGGTTTCCCACTTTATCGATATCGGTCGTGCGAAAACACTTCTGGGCCGAGGTCAGCCGCCGTGCAGGAGGAGTTTCGCGCTCCAGAAAGTAGGGAATCATCTGCTGCATGCCCGCCGTCGTCAGCAGAACGGTCGGATCATTGCGAGGCACAAGAGACGAGCTGGGCACCTTCACATGCCCCTTGCTCACAAAGTAATCGAGAAAACGAGCGCGAACCTCAGTACTGGTGAGTGCGATTTCGACAGACACAGCAACAACCTCCTCGGCGAGCCTGGGGGCCAGCAAGGCGACCGCGCGGGTACGCCCCGTCCCAATGGCACTTCATGCCAGGCAATATGAACAAACATAATATGATCAAGAGAATGCTCAGCGGCATCTCCATTATTGTTGTAATATACGTTAAGAGTGCACTGTACGCCGCGCGCGGCAGAGGGCATGTCCCATAACCCACATACATGCATGCGCATTATATCAAAGGAGAGAAAGCATCGCAATGGACAGAGCGACACAGGGTGGGGAACGCGCAGATTCACCAACTATCATTATACCACGAAGAACACTCCTGGTGCTCTGTGGGCCCGCTGGCTCGGGCAAAAGTACATTCGCAAAACAACTGATCAACCGGCACAGGAACGAGGGCTGGAAGCCAACTATGATCGTATCGTCCGATGCCTGCCGTGGACTGATCTGCGACGACGAGTCCAGCCAGCAGGTCAATCGCGACACCTTTGATCTCTTCTATTATATCATCTCCAAACGTCTGTACCAGAACCGCTTCACTATTGCCGATAGCACGGCGTTACAGACCGATCCGCGCCGTCGCTTACTCGAAATAGCCCAGCGTTATCGCTACAACGCCTGCCTGCTCATCTTCGATGTAGCGCTAGAGACCTGCCTGCAGCGCGATGGGCAGCGCAAACGCAAGGTTGGAGAGCAGGTCCTCCTCTACCACATGGGTCTACTGAAACAGGCCCTGATCGAGGCGCCCGGCGAAGGTTGGAATCAGGTCGCTATACTGAAAGAGCAGGATAGTGATATCCAGATCGTCGTAAGATAGCGCGAAAAATTCTGTCGCATATATACCTCTTCTTCCGAGGGGGAGCAGGAGGCTATGTTCTTTCACGACCCGCTTGAGGGTACTGAAATTAGAAAGCGAGTAAGTGCTATGCAAGGTAGATGGCGGAACGAGGCGGAAAACTACCCTGTTTTATATAATCAAAACACGGAAACAGTTTTTACTGGCATTACTTCGCCGCTCCCCATCGGCGCTTTTCCGCAGCTATCACGCTGGCAACGCCTCTTGCGCGGGATAGGAAACTTCTTTATCGCCGTTGTGCGCAAGATCAATCAGTTCCTGATGTTTGCGTTGATCGTGCTCCTCCTGCCGCTGCTCACGCGCTTCCTCCTGCACTTCTTCGGCATCCATAATATGGACGTGAACCTGTTTACGCAATGGACATTTATGCTAAGCGATCCCCTGATCGCCCCCTTCGACCACCTGTTTGCGCCGCTGCCCTACCAGGGCTACAGCATCGATGTCACGACCACAATTGCGATCGTGGTGTACACGGTGAGCGTGATCATTGTGCGCCAGTTTCTGAAACTGCTGGTGAGCAGGCCGAAGTGAATTGTGAGGAGGAAACGCTGCTTTTCGAATACTTTCAGGCGCACATAAGTTCAATGGTTCAGATATTTTTGCGTTGGTCTGTAAGAATTGTGGCTACATTCAATTTTTCACCAACCCTCAAGACTTCAACTAACTGGCATTCCAGCTATGAAGTCTCTAATAAACGAAGGACCAGCGAATCATGATTGGTTCGCTGGTCCTTCGTTATGAACCTCTACAGCTTATACGGCTCGTCCCCTTGGGCGGATGGACCATCCTTGCCCTGGGATGACTTGAAGTTGTTGCGCTCGCTGTTGAGCGTCGATTCGACGACGCGCGGAGGGCTGATCGCGCCGCGACCCTCGGGGAGCGCCTGCTCGGCGGGTGCGCCCAGCAGGGGAGCGAACTCGCTGATGACCTTGCGGGCAACCTGTCGGGCGTCCGCCTCAGTGATCAATTGCTTGATCTCGTCGGCGACCAGTTCCTCGCGGTCGATCAGAGCTTCGGCGACCGCGATGACAGCCTCACTATGCTCCTGGAAGAGCTGCTTCACGACCTTGAGCTGCGTCTGCAGGACGTTCTCCACGCGTTCAGCAAAGTTGGGGATGGCCGTTGGATTAATGCCGCCCAGGCCATTGGAGAATGCCAGGAACGAGCTCAGCGTGCCGTCCATGCCGTACGCGCCGATGTAGAAGGCAGCCGTCTGGGTCGCACTGGCGAAGTCGCCGGTGACACCGTTCAACTGCACATCGAGGAACAGCTCTTCGGCGGCGCGTGAGGCCAATGCTACGCGAATGCGCGCCAGCACATCGTCCTTGTTATTGGTGATGATCGTCTCTTTCTGACGCCAGGCGGCAAACGCTGCGGCCCCTTCAAGGTCGCCATGCATATGCAGGGTAACGAAGGCCGGGAAGTACCGCTCCATCAGGTAGTAGCAGGCGACGGTGTGGCCCGCTTCGTGATAGGCCAGACGGCGGCGCTCGATCGCCGTCAACTCGCTCAACTGGCGCATGCCGTACTCGTGCACGTCCTGTGCCTCGATGAGATCCTTGTATGTCACTTGATCGCGACCATCGAAGTGCGCGATGATCACAGCCTCGTTGATGACGTGCTTGATCGCGACCGGTGTGTAGTTGACCATGCGCTGCGAGAGGGCTGCGATCGAGATGCCATCGACGTGCTGCACTTTATCCAGGTAGTACTCGATGACCTCCGGGCGATACTTGTCGGTCGGAGGAGCAACGTTGACCTTGCGATCGAAACGGCCAGGACGCAGCAGCGCGGCATCCAGGGACTCGGGGATGTTGGTTGCTCCTACGGTCAGGACCGGCTGCGTCTGCACGCGGCTGTGATACAGACCAACGGTGCGCAGAAGCTTTTTAAACCAACCGGTTTCGATATTAGGCGGGTCCATCTCCATCAGCAACTGGTTGAGTCCGCCTGTCCCCATACCACCCATCATACCCATCAGGCCACCCATACCCATATTCCCACCCTGCCGGTTGCGGGAGCCGCCGATGGCGTCAATCTCATCCATGAAGATTACGCAGCCGCCATACTCGCGGGCCAGCCTGCGTGCCTTGCGGTAGAGCCGCCAGATCATGAGTACGTCCATGCCCAGGAACATCGCCTTGAAGCTGGATGCGCTGGCGTAGGCAAAGGGCACGCCGGCCTCGGTACTCATACACTGCGCCAGGTAGCTCTTACCGGTACCGGGATCGCCGGAGAGCAGGAGTCCACGCACCGGCGAGCCGCCCATCTCGCGAAACTCCTCGGCGCCCTTGAGGAGCAGAACGATACGCCGCGCCGCCTCCAGCACTTCTGGATTGCCTTTATAGTCATCGAAGCTCACGCCCGTCTCGCCGGGCATCACCCAATATAGGCGAGGACGCCCAAGGAACCAGAAGAGGGCAACGAACTGGATAAGGATAAACATAATGGCAAAGAAAAGCTGGAGGGCGGTCGACAAGATTGTGCCAGGCGAGGGCGCACTTAATTGCGGAACGATATAGACGATAATATACCAGATAACGATGGCGATCAGCAGAAGCCATAGCCAGCGAAGCCTTACGAACCGCCCGAACTGATCCATACCGACGTTAATCGATTGGTCCAGATCACTTTGCTGCTTTGTCTTTTGTGCCATAGTGATGTATCCCTTTCGCGGGTACTAGTCAAAAGCTATTGTAGAAGTGCGCGGATACCAGTGGTGTCCACCTCAATGAGTACAGCACTGCTTCCCTGTGAAACGGTAACAAAATGGAAAAGAATCACGCCCTTCGTCTGACCACCTGGTCCCCGGCTCGCAAGATCCACGCTTACGAACGTATCGACGGTTGTATCTGCTTGCTGGTATGATGAAACGACATTGATATCTTTCCACTCCAGATTGGCACCCGACTGGCTATACTGGCTGATCAACTGGGTCGGGTCGGGTGGCTGGGATATATATTTATCGTCGAGCGAGAGCGCCACCGTATTGCCGTCGCGCAGGTGATAGAGCCAGTTGCGTATATTGTCGCCGCCGCTAACGAGCTTACCGTCAACGCGCAGTTGGAACGGGTCGCTGCCGATGCCGAACGGGCCTTGCTTCGTTACAAGATAAGAAGTAAACATCCCACTACCAAGTAGCAGAACGATGAGGAGGAATGTCAGCAGCTTGTGGCTACCCATAAAGCGCAGTACATAATAGAGTCCTTTTAAAATAGGACGAAAGATGGCTTTGAGAAATAGCCCTAATGGCTGTTCACCCTTCCTTCTGCGCGGGGTATATTTATTGTCATTGCTCTTTTCTGCACCTGGGAGAGCTGGCGGCTGTTGAGTGGGTGAAGGGGTTAGCATGTATCTCTCATCTCAACTTTCTCGGTCATAGAAAATTTCTCTGGCCCAATGTTGTTTACTACAACTAGCACACATAAAACAGATGCGCGCGGCTATTTTATTGAGTAACACGTCTCAGTGCTACAATTCTAACAATTGTACCATACACTACCTTGAACGATTTGACAAGGGGAATGGTTCTGACTTCGACGCGCTGGAGGTGTCGTGCTAGCGTCTTTTTGATATAATGTACGTGCGCATGTTACATCATGTTACTTGCATGCTTGTATAAACCCGGTGAGCCGTATGCAGGAGGGTATCTTTATGAACAATAGAAGAAACAGGTTGGAAGGAGCTGGAGAGCCTGGAGAGCCTGGCGATCATATCTGGTTGCGCTATGGGACACAGTTTACGCTCAATGGACGTACACATACGATCGAGATGAGCGTTCCTATGCCCATCGGCGCCGACGAGGAGGCGCGGGAGCGGTTGTTACGCGAGGCCGATGCTGGCATGAATCAGCTCTCGGAACACGTGGAGAATCGCGTGGCCCAGATGCTTCAGCGCGCGCAGCCGACGCAGGGGAAGATACCAGCTCCCACGCCGATCGCAAGGTCGTCTCCGCGGCCCGCGTCTATGCCTGCCCCACAAACGGGCCCACAACCTTTACAGACGGTTCCCGTACGCACGCACGAGGGGCAGGCCGAGCCGGTGTCTCCGGCTACGCGTACACGGGAAAAAGAAGCCGAACCTGCACAAAATGCGGTCGCGGCGGCACCTCCAACGCGTTTAGATATCAGTGTCAGCATGCCATCTATCCCCCCTGGCGAAAGTAGCGGCAACCTGTCGCTGCAACAATTCATCAGCTATATCAGAGAGAATCTGGGCCTGAACCCGAAGCAGGCGATGGATATACTCAAGATCAAGACGCTCTCCGGCGTCAACTTACGCGACGCGTTGGAACAGTTGCAGAAGGCAGCCAGTCAGGGGGCTCCATCCACTACGAGCGCGCCACCAAAAACGCAGGAACCTGCGGCGCGACCGGCTTCCAACCCGGTTCCAGTTAGAAATGCGCCCGCACCTCCTCCCGTACCGGCACATAATCCGGGCAGAGGACCCATTCCCGAACGCAAAGGCAACTTGAACGAGGAGAGTCCCGCTTACGCCTTTGATGAAGAGGTCGAGCCGGATGAAGACGAGGAGCTTGAGGACCTGGAAGACCTCGATCTACCCCGCGAACTCACGGCGCAAGAGCGCGTACGAGCACGCCATAAACTGGACAGCATGCGCGAGGCACGCGGCGCGACGGTGACGAGTCAGGGTCGCCTGCAGGTGTTGAGCAACATAGCAGGTACACAGATCAGCCAGGAGCAGTTGCAGGATCTGATAACGGGTGTGTGGAGCGTCAATTCAGTCAAGAAATTGAAGGTCGATCAGACCGAGATGCTGATCTCCTGGGCAAAAGAAGACGACTTTGTGAGCGAAGTGGAAGCAGTTCTGACGATTCTGGAGGAAGAGTAGCATGCGCGTGGTAGCAGGTGAGGCCAGGGGACGCAAGCTCAAGGCTCCCGACACTCCGGGCACACGCCCGATCATCGATCGCGTCAAGACAGCGCTCTTCGATATCCTCTCGACCGAGGTAGAGGATGCACGCTTCCTGGACCTCTTCGGCGGTACGGGCAGCGTGGGTATAGAGGCGCTAAGCCGCGGCGCGGCGCACGCGACCTTTATCGAGATGAATTTCAAGGTACTGAAGCTGCTGCGCGAGAACTTGCAGACGACCGGTCTGGCGGATCGCGCGGAGTCGCTGCAAGCCGACGCGTTCAAGTTCTTGCAGCAGAAAAGCGCGGGAACCACGCAAACGACGAGCCCGTACGATATTATCTATGTCGCGCCACCACAGTACCACGATATGGCGGCGCGTGCACTGGAGATACTGGATACTTCGCCCCTCGTGGCAGAACATGGACTGGTGATCGTCCAGATTCATCCCAAGGAGCGCGCAGGGGTCGCGGCGATTACCTGCCAGCGCCTCACCCTGAGCGACGAACGACGCTACGGCAGCACATTGCTGATGTTTTATCGTGTAAGAGAGGAAAGAGAACAAAATGGTCAGTAAGCCAGGAGGTGGGCGTTTCGCCTTTGTAGATGCCGGCGAGGCCGCGCGCCGGTTGGGGATCGACCGGACCACGCTCGATCAGTGGGTCAAGGATGGCCGCATCAAGCCACATCGCGGCGTGGGCCGCGATTCGTTCTTCCGCGCTAGCGATGTCGATGCACTTTATAACGAGTTGCATCCCGCCACGGAGCTGGCCGACGCGGTGGAGGCCGACGAGCAGGATAGCGCGGGCGTGGCTCCGCAAGGTCCCGTGCGCAAAAAACAGGACCCGCAGATGCGCGTCTACCTGCGCCTGCAGGCCGACGCCAAGTGGTACGACACCTCCGAAGAGGACATTCGTTACTGGTTCCAACAGCTCGCCCCCGACGGCTACGAGCGCAACAAACGGAACGCGGAACATACGATCAAGAAGCTACAGTACCTGGTGAGCCTGATCGAGGACGCTCAGAAGCGCGGTGGATCGGAGTAGGGCGCAAAGATCGGTCCGCTTCTCCATGCGATGTTCGCTGATCCCCCATTTTCTGTGCACGCGCAGGTTTAGTCTAGCAGACATCCCTGTATCGTCGTAGTATCGTATAGAAGGCACTCGCCCGGCCTCAAGAAAGCCGGGGTGAGCATGGAAGGTTTTCTGCGCAATGAGAAAATGGTACATAGCGCGTCCCGTTATACAACGTCGCTTAATATGGATATTTGTTCTAAGCCTGCTGCTGGTACTTAGCGCCGGTACCGCTCGTTTTTTCATACCGTCCGCACAGGTCTACGGTCGTGCGCAACAGCCCGAGACGGTATCTGCAAACGTACGGGCGAGCTCTTCATCAACCGTCACCCCATCCTCGTTGCCACGCTTCGACCACATCGTCATCGTCATCGAGGAGAACAAAGATTATTCTGAGATCATCGGATCTGGCACGCCAGCTACTTATATCAACGCGCTGGCTGCGCAGGGTGCGCTCTTTACGAACTCGCATGCAATCACGCATCCCAGCCAGCCGAACTACCTGGACCTTTTCTCGGGCAGCGATCAGGGGGTAATTGGAGACGCGTGCAGTGCGCAAACCACCTATCCCGGCCCAGATCCAGGCGGACAGCTCATCCAGGCAGGATTTAGCTTCGCGGGCTACTCCGAAAATCAGCCATCGGCAGGCTTTACAGGTTGCAGCGACCCATCTCAGCTCTACGCGCGCAAACACAATCCCTGGGCCAACTTCAGCGACGTCAACGGTCCCACAACCAACCTGCCATACACCAGCTTTCCGACCACGACGGCGGGCTTCAGCTCACTTCCCACCGTCTCTTTCGTCGTACCCAACCTGAACAATGACATGCACAACGGATCTATACAGCAAGGCGATACGTGGCTTCAGCAGCACCTCGATAGTTATGCGCAGTGGGCGAAGACGCACAACAGCCTCTTCATCGTCACCTTCGACGAGGGTGAAGAGACGAGCCTTACCAACCAGATCGCCACGCTCTTTGTCGGCCAGCACGTCCAGGTCGGGAGCACCGACGCAGCGAATATCAGCCATTACGACGTGCTGCGCACGCTCGAAGATATGTATGGCCTGACGCCCGCCAACAATGCGGCATCGGCGGCGGATATTACGGGAATCTGGAATTGATGAGGTAGCCGTATCACTTCAACATGTTGAGAGTCCAACCAATTTCTTAGCGAGGGCGTAAGCATCTTTCTTATCGCCCTCTCTAACTGCTTCATTGCTGCTTCTGCTCTCCCAACTTTCCAGCACCTCATTCCAGTTCAAGCTCCTTCTTCACTTTTTCCCAGGGTATTACTCTGCCCTCTTCAATGTCTCGCACGCCCTGACGAAAAGCGGCCATAAGTTCATCATCTTGCAAGATTTCGAGAGTCTCCTGAAGGGCCTGAATCTCAGAAATAGATAATTTACGCTCTGTCATCGGCTTTCCTCTGTCTAAACTGGTTATATATATCTTCACATAACTATCATCTCACTCAAGCCCCGTCTGAGTCAGGGCACGTGCAAGCAATCCTGCAATATTCAGTTCGCCAGCCCATAGACGGAGGTAGGCAAGATCGAGTATTGCGCGTTGGCGATTGATAACGCCGATGAGATCGTTCCACTGGCGCGTGGAGATCTCATCGCCTATCTTGTACCATTCGAGCTTATTGAGGATGATATCTTCAGGCGAGGAGAGGTAGAAGGGGCGAACTCCCTCTGCGATTACTTCTTTGCGCGCACGGAGACGCTCCTGTTGGGCATACTGGCGGAGTTTTGGCAGGAAGACGTCTATCTTGAACATCGAGTCGAGGTAGATGATGTTGAATGAGGAGTTGTGCCGGATTGCGTCTCGGATCATATCCCCGTCGATGTAGTATTCGACTTTGAGACGCCTGACAAGCGCATTGACGTGCTCAAAACGTATGTCCGCAACGACATCTACATCGAGTGTTCCACGCGGCTCACCATACACGCTACTAACCACTGAGCCGCCAACGAAATACAAAATCTGGTTGTCGTCAAAAACCTCAACAAGAGGCAGCAGAACACGCACAATTTCACTTGTATTCACTACCAACATCCATCCTTCCCATATATATTCTTCCCCAAGTAGATTTACGGATCTATGCCGGCATCAACATACGCTTGCTCTAAGAGTGCCGTTATTTCGAGAAGGGCTGCCCATTTTTCCAGATACGATACATCGAGATCTTGCTTCTGAACTTTAAGCACTCCAAGAATATCGTTCCACTGGTCGTCAGGAAATATCTCGTATCCCTCGTAAAGCATCAGTTTTATCAACACAATATCTTCTGGAGATGCTATCGGAAAATGACACGAGGCTTCATCCAGGCAATGCCACTGTAATCTATTATACACTCCCTCTTCAAATGAGCAAAATTCAGAGGTAATCACATCTACCTCGAATAGTGTGTCTAGATGAAACATACTGAAGGACGTACGTCGTTGCACAGCCTCATACATTTCTTGTATGTCCACATGATAGTTTTCTTGCAGCAACGGTATCAGAAGAGGAACGTGTACGACCTGAAGATCGGCAATAATGTCAAGGTCTCGTACCAGTTGCGGCATGCCGTAGATAGAACTCGCCAGTGATCCGCCTATGTAGTAAGGCACTCTCTGGTTTGCAAATAGTGTTGTAATTGAATTCAGAACGACCAGAACATCAGGCTCGGAGACCACCCGACTATCTTTTAAGCGTGCACATAGAGACTCCACTAATGCTGGGGCGCTTAATTTGCCAGGATGTGCAACAAAAACTTGCGCTATTTCGGCTACCGTTGCATCTGGATAGAGCTTCTGGATATTTTTGATATTCATCTGTAAAAGCGTGTTTGTTGTTGAACGCACTGACTTGAACCGCTTCGCAACTGAAGCGTTGCGGATCAAGTCTATCAGCACACGCTCGGCCTCTGGACTCGTATCTCTCGATTGTGTTCTCATGATGCATGCTCTCGATCGCGATTTGATTCTACCGTGGCACAATCATATGAGATATGCCAGGGTATGTCAATCAATTCACGCTCTGAGGCAGGCAAACGAGCAGGTCCTCGACGGACCTTACTATGAGGTCGGCACCGCGTTCTTTGTACAGCTCAACCTCTGCGGGCGGCACGCGCACGGCTGCCAGGATATCCGGCTCGTCCGGCCCTTTGCTCGCTTTGTAGTTTCTGACGAGATCGTGGTCGTCGGCGGTATCGCCGATGTAGATGCCTCCACGCGCACCAACGGCGTCTATAGCCATGCGCAAGGCACGGGGGTCGGGCTTGGCGCAGATGTCGGCGGGGACAACGACCTCCCACCAGCGCTCACCGCTGTACGCCTCCATACGTTCCAGGGCGCTATCGACCTCGGGACCGACGCGGCCCGTGATCATGCCCAGGTGCTTTATGCCTGCCGCGCGCACCCTGGCAGGAAAGTCGGGCGCGTAGAGCATCTGCTCGTGATGTACAAGACCCGCAGCGTTGGGCAGGTAGATGGGCTCGCGTCCGAAGCGCTTTCCGATCTCGGCGGCACCCCAGTAGAATTCATGGTAGAGGTCGCCGATCATGTTGTAGTCCGGGCGCGCACTGGCCGGGAAGGTCCTTTCGACCCACTCTAATCCTCCGTGGCCCTGGAGATTGGCGGCGCGCGAAAGCATGGCCCAGGCAGAACTACTGCGTTCGGCGAGCAGCCTCCCTTTCCACTCGCGCAGCCTGGCGGTCGAGAGGGTGGCGAGCAGGTAACACATATCCCAGTCGTTATTGTAGCCGCCAGCCTGCTTGAACGCATCGACATCCTGAAAGGTGAGTAGTGGTTTGCCCGCACGCTGGCCCCAATCGAGGCCGTTCAACTTGCCGGTGACGTATGCGGCGACGGCTATATCGGTGGCGTGGAAGGAGTCGAGGGTGTTGATAAGAATACCATCAACATCGAAGAAGATTGTATCGCAAGGCCGTGGAAATTTCAGATCTGGTCGTCTCCAGAGCGCTGATGTATTCATAAAAGCGAAAAGGCCCTTTCAGCAAATGTATACTCGGCGCCCCGGAAGGATTATTCAGGACGCCAGGCGAAATTGATGTATATTTTATTATCTCGCCTATATATACAACGCACGAGAAGAGCCTCTCCATTTCTCTTATCGAGACTATTTACCATGCTCCTGTGTGACTATACGTAATACCGTTTAAGATCTTCACAGTGGGAAATTCGCTCTATGACTTTGCGCCGTAGATGGTAGACTTCGGCTATATCGCCGAACTCTTGTGGGCAATACTGAACAATCTCCTGTGGAGCGAGTCCACAGTGAAAGAACAAGTAGGCTAATCGCTGTTCACGCGCTTCGAGAAGTATCCTCTGGAGAAGTTCCCAGATCTCAATACCGGACGCCGCGTTTTCTATGAGCAGTTCTCTCGGCAAACCAGGCTGTGGTAATGGGACTTTCTCTGGTCGCGAGGCGGCTCGCAGCCTATCTAGAATGGCCCCATGCAGGCTTACAAGCAAGTATGGCAATGCTGTGGCAAGTGTGTTGAACTGCTGATCAATGGTTAGTTGCCAGAAGCGCTCAAATGCGCCGGCTACGTAGTACTCTTCGCTCTCCAGTCGGCATGCTGCCTCTTTGCTGGGATGATGATGCAGCCAGCCACATACAACTTTGCCCAGACGCTGCTGCACCCATACCTGTGCATCCTGGTCGCCCTGCACAATTGCACGACGCAGTACATTTATGACATTCACATCGTTGAATGAATTGCTGCAACCATTGGTGCCCATATTTTCCCTTCTGCTTTCATGAATTACGATATGCTCTCGTTCCATCTATCTTTCATAGCAAACAGTACGGGGCTGAGAAGCTTCATTGCCTCTCACTCAGCCTCATATTTAAGCACATAAATTTCTGCTTTCAGCTTACCCGCAGAGATGTGAAGGCGCATCATCAGAACTGAGGAATTTTGAGAACTGATCGTGCCAATACTATTAAGGGGCGTATCGTTCGAATAGTTGAGCGGGGCCGGTTATTGCATATCTGCAAGAGAAGCCGAAGTTACACGAGGTGGTGCTCAATAGCGTAGCGTGTCGCGGCACTCCGTGAGGTGACGCCGAGCTTTGTGTAAATCGAACTGACATGTGTGTTGACCGTAGAGAGGCTAATCACCAGTTGTTCCGCGATCTGGGTGCTGGTCAGTCCCTTCGCCAGCAAACGGAGCACATCGACCTCCCGCCTGGTCAGTCTGGCAGGAGAAATTAGCGAAGGCTTCGCTGAAGGAGCCGGCACCATTACTGGCTCCTGTGCCGCTAGAGCCTGCTCCAGGGTCATCGTTCGGCCCTCGGACCAGGCCGCGGCAAAGACCTTTTCTCCAATGAGGGCACGTGAGGTAGCAACTGCTCGTTCATAGCTAGCACGCTCGACGGGCCAGATAGGAGCGCCCATGGTTTCTCGCAAAGCCTCCGCCGCCCCCCAGAGCCGCGCTGCACACACTGGCTTACCCTGCGTTCCTGCCAGGCCTGCCAATCCTTCCAGGCAAAAAGCAACGATCAGCTTACTGTTGACCTTCCTGGCGATCGTCAGGCTCTCCTCGTACAGAGCAAGTGCTGCTGTATCCTTTCCCTGATATGCTTCGATCCTCGCTAAAATGGAGAGTAACCAGGCGATACCCCACTGGTCTCCGGTCTCCCTATGAAGGGCTATACTCTCCTCCGCCAGCACACGTGCCGCAGCAACGTCTCCCTGCTGTAGAGCTACCATTGCCGAGTGGGAGAGGCAACGGGCAATATCAGGCTTATCGCCCAGCTCCTCGGAGAGTACGAGGCTCTCATCGAGCAGAGAGCGGACTTTCGAAGGATCGCCTTGAGAAACAAAGAGCAACAGTGCCAGCGCGCGCAGCAAAATAGCAACATCCCTCGCGTTCTCCGCTTCCTTGTGCATCGCCAGGCTCTCCTCCAGAAGAGCATATGCTTTGGTATACTCGCCCTGCTGCGTGTCCAGTTCCCCCAGAGTGTAGAGTGAGTAGGCGATATTCTCCTTGTTGCCTATTTCCCTATAGAGCGCCAGAGATTCTTCCATCAGCGAACGCGCCACGGCAAAGTCGCCTCTCTGCCAGGAGAGGGTCCCGAGAAGATGGAGCGAGTATGCAGTTCCTACCGTGTCTCCACGTTCTCGGCACAGGGATAGGCTCTTGTGGCATAGTGACTCTCCCCGGACATAGTCGACCTGATAGACAGCCAGGCTTGCAGCCACCTGGAGCGCCTTCGCTCTCACATCTAGTGCAATTCCTTCGCTAACCATCAGGGTCCGCTCCAGAAAGGCTCGCCCTTCATTGTGGTGACCATGTATCACCCAGAAGCCACGCAGCGCTCCACCAAAACGTAAAGCCATCTCTATCTCATCTCTGGTGCTCTGTCCAACATCCCCTCCTTCAAGCGTCCAGTGCATCGCCGCTCGCAAATTGTCATGCTCCTGCTCAAGCCGCTTCAGCCATAGAGCTTGCTGCGGACCTCGGAGTTCAGGCTCGGCCTTCTCAGAAAACCGCAGGTAATAGTCTACATGAGCGCGTTGGATGAGTTCCAACTCCCCGCTAATGGCGAGCCTCTCCAGTCCATACTCACGGATCGTCTCAAGCATGATCAGGCGTTGTTCCCCATCTTCAGGCGTGCGCTGCACCAGACTCTTGTCAAGCAGGGATGCTATTCCTTCGAAGAAGTTATTCTTCTCTTCACCGGGCAATACGCACACCGCCTCAGCCGCTTCGAGTGTGTAGCCACCGACAAACACCGCGAGCCGCCGGAAGAGGCGTTGCTCCCTGGTATCGAGCAAGTCATAACTCCACTGCAGCGTGTTGCGCAAGGTCTGCTGCCTCCTATGCACATCTCGAGGACCCTGGGTCAAGACAGCGAAGCGATGCTCTAAACGCGCCAATAAAGCCTGCGGCGAAAGGAGCTTGAGGCGAGCGGCTGCCAGTTCGAGCGCCAGGGGCAGTCCATCCAGATGGGCGCATATCGCGGCGATTGTCGCTGCATTGGCAGGGGTGATCTGAAAGTCAGACCTGACGAAGCGCGCGCGTTGGAGAAAGAGGGCCACCGCCGCATACTCTGACACGGCTTCAGGTTCAGGCAGGTGCGAGAGGCTGGGGAGTGCCAGTGGCACGACCAGGAATTCTTGTTCTCCGCGCACACGCAGGACCTCGCGGCTTGTCACGAGTATCTTTAGAGAAGGGCACCTTTCAAGGAGCTCTGTCAGCGCAGGTGCTGCGGGTAGTACCTGCTCAAAGTTGTCCAGGAACAGCAGCAGGCGCTTCGCTTGTAGGGATACTGCGAGACGTTCTAGAGCTGGTTGATCTCCAACGTCACTCAGCCCAAGTGCCTGGGCGATAGTGGGTATGACCAGTTTCGGGTCACTGATGGGCGCGAGAGCAACGAAGCAGATACCATCGTCAAAATCTTTGGCGAGTTCTGTTGCTATTTGCAGACCCAGACGCGTTTTGCCAACGCCACCCGTACCAGTGAGCGTTAAGAGACGTACCTCGGATTTTCGCAGAAGAGAGCATGCCGCCGCTACTTCCCGCTCACGCCCGATTAGCGATGCAGATTGGGGAGACAGGTTATGTTGAGTAGCCTGTCCTGGTTCTGTTGGGGATGTTAAAAGAGAGGTCTGGGTCAAGAAAGACCGACCTTTTTCGTCGATGGAGTCCGCAGAGACCTGCAAGGCACTTCCACCAGACGCATCCAGGTGGGCATGGGAACATTGGCTGTGATCATCCTTGTCGATGAGTGCAGCCGCTATGGCGTTGAGCCGCTCGAGCGTCACCTCCTCGGTCTTGCCGAGATAGGCTTTGCGGAGCTTTCCTGCACGCTTACGGTAAGCATACCAGTACCAGCCGCGCCGTTTGCGCTCGCGCCGGGCGGTGAATGTGCCCAGGCGACTCTGAAACGAAAATGACTGGATCTGTTGATCTGCTAGCCATGCGTACCAGGCATCCGACCCGACAACAATGGGAGCTTGCTGTTTCCCTGTCCCCTCGAACCTGAGTAAGTGGTTATCGGAGACCAGCGGAAGATGGCTGCGTGTCATCGTGACCTCCGCGGGTAAGTGAGTAACGCACGACGCACAATAAGTTACGTAACATCTCAAGTGTATCATGCGTTGGGTAACCTGTCCATATTAGTAATGACCAGACCTTGCATTACGGCATTGCGCGCTTGAACATTTTGGCCAATTCTGCTATTGTGGAGCGCGACGTTGTAATATCTGGCTTCCCTAAAAAGCTGACACCGTTTGATATAAACAAAAAGAGAAATAAAGTATGGCAACAAGCACATCTGTAGAGAATACTGTGAAGAATGAGCATGCAGACTCCAGGAGTTTGCTCAGTTGGCAAAATGTACTGTTCGGACTGGCCGCGTTGGCGCTGCTTGGCGTGGGCATCTGGATGCGATTGCATAAGCTGGACCTGCCATTCGACCGCGACAGTTACGATGAAGGGGTCTACTGGCAATCGCTGCGCGCGCTGAGTGCGGGACACGGACTGTACCAGCAGACGTTTTACTCACAGCCGCCCATCTTCCTGCTCTCTGTTTATCCTATCTACACCCTCTTTGGCGAGAGCCTCTGGGTAGCGCGCCTGGGTATCGCGCTCGTCTCGTTGACAGGACTCGTAGGGGCGTTTCTCCTGGGGAAAGCGCTGGGTGGACGTATAGGTGCGCTTGCCGCCTTGCTCTTGCTGATCGCCGATCCACTTTACCTGCTACAATCGCAGACGCTGCAGGCCGAGGCTCCATCGGCGGCGCTCTCGTTCCTGGCCGTCGGACTGATCTATCTATGGTGGGAGAGGCCGGACGGCGTTACTGGCATCTGCCTGGCAGTGCTCTCTACGATCGCGCTTTCACTGAGCATCCTGTCTAAACTGCTCGCCGTCTCCACGCTGGTTCCCGTCGGAATGCTGATGCTTGCTCACTGTTGGCGCATCGCACAGCAGGAACCCGGCAAACGGCTCGCCAGCGCGCGCTCACTCATCGCGGGCATCCTGGCCTTCGTCGTCATCACGCTCATCGTGCTCCTGCCCTTCGCCGGTTCGTGGCAGCAGTTCTGGCACAGCGTCGTCACCTTCCATACTGACGCGAGCACATACTTCAAGAGCACGCAGGCAAGCAATCTCGGTATGATAGAACGTCTGCTCGTCGCGCTCACCTCGTGCGCCGCGCTCTACGGAACCATCGTGGCGCTGCTCAGGCGAGACTGGCGCGCACTGCCGCTGATCGCCTGGCTTCTCGTCACGGCCATTATGCTATGGAGGTTCGTCCCATTATTTCCGCACCACCTTGTAGCGCTCACACCGCCGCTCGTCGCGCTGGCAGTGCTCGGCATCACGCCAGGAACGGGCATACCACGCGACAGGAAGAGCGTGTTCTCCCTCGCCACGCTTGCCACGATGCTCAGCCTGCTCCTGATTCTCGTCACCGTCTTCCTGAATGGGCGCGCCGACCTGCACTACTACCGCGCGCAACAACAGACGAGCGACAACACCGTTCGCCAGCAGGCGAGTATAATTAAAGACCTGCAGGCCGCCACGCAGCCCGGCCAGCTTGTCGTCACGGACGCCCAGTTCATCGCCGCACGTGCCGATCGCAGTACGCCAGCGGCCCTGGTGGACACCTCAACGGTGCGCATCGACACCGGCTATGTCACGGCGCAGCAGTTCATCCAGGAGGCATCGCGACCCGAAGTCCATGCGGTGCTGATCTACACGGGTCGCCTGCAAAATCCGGCCCTCGCGCCGTTCCGTGCGTGGCTCAGCCAGCACTTCCGGTTGACACACAACTACGGGGGTGGCAAAGGATTGTGGATTAAGGTATCATAACGACAGATGACGCTCTGTATATATGCGCAGAACGCCTGGCAACTGAAGCTATAGTAGAGTTATATGTCTGAAAGGCAGATAGAAGTCATGGCAAAGAAGAAGACATTCAGCACAATGGAGATCGTCCTGGTTGGCGTCCTGGTCGGCTCTCTTATCCTCTCGTTCCTGCAATCACGGCAGGAAGAGGCACGCAGACGCTAGCCTGGACCGGATATTCTACGCGGCGACCAGTGGTTGATGTGCTTCGATCACCTCGTGATAGCCGCGTACAAGGCATTCCATCGCCTCGGGCCACGTGTGGCAACGTGCGGACTCCAGCGCGGCCCGGCTCATCCCCCGGCGCGTCTGCTGATCGTCGACCAGGCGCAGCAGGCGCTCCTTGTAACCTTCGATCAGCTCCTCCTCACTCAGCCTGTGCGCGTTCAGCAAGAGACCGGTAACGCCATCCTCGACCAGGTCGCAGACACCCCCTGAAAGCAGCCCGACAACAGGCAGACCGGATGCCATCGCCTCCAAAACTACCTGACCAAACGTCTCCGTATACGATGGGAAGGCAAAAACATCCGCCGAAGCGTAGACCGTCGCCAGTTCATGACCACGCAGGTAGCCGGTGAAGGTGACGGGCAGATCCGCCAGTTCCTGCTGCACCTCCGCGTAAGCTGGACCATCGCCGACGATCACCAGGTGGCAGCGCGCATGATTCATCGTGCGATACGCCTGGATCAGGAGGCGCAGATTCTTCTCCCAGGAGACACGCCCAACGTAGAGCAAGATGGCTTTATCCCGCGCCTCTCCCCTTGCGGCGAGCCAGCGAGCGCGCAACGCCTCATCCCTACGCAGCGGCCAGAACAGCGTATTGTCGACGCCGCGCGGCCAGATGCGCAGGTGCTCGAAGCCCTGCAGGCGCAACATGGCAGCGGTCGACGGCGAGGGACAAAAGGTCAGCGAGCACTGATTATGCATAAAGCGATTATACAGCCACATCGGCCTCGTAAGCAGTCCAAAGCCAAAGTGCTCGCAATACGCGGCAAGATTGGTATGATAAGAGGAGACAAGTGGTTTATTAAAGAAGCGGGCAGCCGCGATACCTGTCGCGCCAAGGATAACGGGATCGACAAGGTGGATGATATCAGGATTAAATTCACTCAAGCGTCTTAAAAAAAGTGGACGAAAGAAGTTAAATTTGAGTTCTGGATAGAAAGGCAGGGGAAGTCCAGCAGTGCCGACAAGCTCAGCCCCGGCATACTCCCCCATCCCTGCATCGGGACCGAGCAAGAGAGCATGGTGTCCCTGCACCTGCAAGTGTTCAAGTAAGCGAGCGAGGGTGCATGTAACGCCATCCAGCTTCGGCAGAAAGTTTTCAGTAATAATAGCAACGCGCAAATTCACCCTAAAGTCCTCCCAGGGGTTCGGGTGTTCAGGCACTTGACCCCAGCGGCACAGCTTTCATGGAAGCTGCTTCGAGACGAGCAGTCATATTCCGACGTAGCCAATAGCCTCCTATAGCAAATATTCCTATTTGTAGCCATACGTATGTGCCCATATGAAATAGTAGCACGTTCTAGTTAGGGAGTGGTTAAGGCGTGTTACCTTTCTGTAAAGCAAAGGTTAGGGGGCGGTTAAATACTACGGAAGGTGTTTTACCAAATGTCCTATTGCAAGTGATAAGACATGCAGAAGGGTGATATCAACCGTACTATTTCGTTATACTAAAACAGTGGAAGAGAGGAGAGGGGGCACATAGCGTAGTCGTCAATGTAGAAGGAAGCAGGTATAGCTACGGTGAAGCGTCAATTTGTACGGATACAACCTTCCGGAGCCAGCAATAATCCTCAACAGGAGCTGGGACCCCAGGAGTGGTCGCCTGTGGGGAATCAGGGCGCAGCCCCAACGCCGCAGATGCACAATGCGGCTGGATTGTTACCGGGTGCGAATGCGAACAACGTACAGCCGCCATCTCCCAACATCGCGTCTGACAACAGGCGGAATCCACAGACAGACGCAAATCCCAGGATAGTCGATCAAGCAACGGAGATACAACAGGCGGTCTCTCGACCCATAACGGGCCCTATTTTCAACCGCAGCGCGCCGCAGGGCTATGCGCCAGAACAGATGCCGACGAGTCCATCGAGTTCTGGCATGTGGTCGTACGCTCCTCCCACAGTACCACAATCGCCCATCACGCAGCCGGTCGCACCCTTTCCTATGCAAGGAGTCGCGCAGAGTTCGCCAGCACAACAGGGAATGCCTGTCTGGCAGTCGACGTTTACACCAGGCATCCATCCAAATAGCACATCGGAACTACAGCAAACGCCGCTGGTCAGGCAATTGACGGGCAAGAAAATAGCCAACAAGAAGCGGCGTTTCCCCATCTGGGCACGCATCGTGGTCGCCGTACTGGCTGTGCTGCTCGTAGCGATCGGGAGCGGACTCTGGTACTACCAGTCCAACTTTGCGGCGCCGATTATGAAGATCACCAATCAGCAGGCTGCGCACATCGGCAGTGACGGCAAGAGCGCGGGCCAGACAACCACCACCGGCAACGGCATAGGCACGAAACGCGTCAACATCTTGTTGCTCGGCAGTGATACCGATGGGAAAAATACGGCGCCACTGGCACAGACCGATATCGTGGTCACGATCGACCCGCAGACGCACTACGTCGGTATGCTCTCCATTCCGCGCGACCTGCGCGTCGTTATTCCCAATAACGGCACAGGTAAGCTCGACGCGGCCTTCGCTTTAGGCTGGACCTATGAGCATGTTGGTCCGACGCCCTTCTCGAACGCAGTGGGGCTCAGCATCGCAACGATCGAGAAAAACTTCGATATCCCTATTAATTACTATGCCTGGGTCGGCCTCGATGGCTTTATCAAAGTCATCGATACAGCGGGTGGCGTCGATATCGACGCTATTCATCCCATCACCGACAACTCCTATCCCAACGATGTGAATACGAAAGATGCTTTCGGATACGAACGCCTGTACATTCCGCCGGGTCCGCAGCATATGAACGGCATGCAGGCGCTCCAATATGTACGTACGCGCCACGCCGACCTTGTGGGAGACTTTGGACGTTCCGCGCGCCAGCAGCAGATATTGGACCAGTTGAAGGTAAAACTGGACACGCCATCCATCGTCACAAAGCTGCCCGAGCTGGCGAATGACCTTGGCGATACCGTAAAAACCGATATGTCAATCCAGGATATCGTCAACTTCATGGACTTTGCGCGCACGCTGGATACAAACAAAATCAATCGTCTCATTTTAAGCCCGCCATATTCCGCCATGGCTAACGATAATACTGGCGATTTCTTACCTAATTGTGCTTTAATTACACCCAAGATTGCCCAGATGTTTGCGCTGGGCAACAATGCCAGTTGTATCTCGACGGCGAGCGCCAATACAAGCAGCGCACTCGCCTCTAGCCGGTACACGTCCAATACGCAAACCACCATGAGCGCTCTTGATACGCCCACGCAAAACGCAGTGTTCAGCCAGTTGAGTTCGCTGAGCATCTCACAGAATAATAGCGATACGTTCGGTATACATAGCCTGCTTGATATGATGTTCCTGGTAGTATTCAACTCGTTTGATGCGACAAAAGTATAGGGAGCGTAGAGGGCACCGTCGGCCAGGATTGCAATGGAATGAGCAATGAAAAGATATAGAGCTTTACAGACATCTTTCTTACTCTTACTGCTATCACTCAGCCTGCAAAGCTGCTTAGGATTGGGTGGGAGCAGTAAAAGTGCGAATAACTTTCAGAACACAAAAACAAATGGCTCGTCGATTGGTATAAACAAGGCCAACCAGGCTCTATTCAAAGGGAAGATCTACTTCACGCTCGACCATAACCTGTATGTTCTGGATGGCACGCGCGTGCCCCGGCAGTTAACGCACGGCATGACGGTAGCCGATCCAGTGGTCTCGCCGAACGGCAAGTGGATCGCATTCTCGGTACGCTATCAAAACTACTCTAATCTCGTCTATATGTCCGTCAATGGTGGTTCTCTGCATACCGTAGTGACGGGCAACGGACAGTTCTTTGCGGTCGGCGACGGGACCAACAGTTTCTACTGGTTTTTGCAGCCCGCGTGGTCGCCGGATAGCAAAAATCTGCTCTTCCTCAGTGATCTGCAAAAAGCGTTTATCTGGAGAAGCCTGGGGAGCCCCTTTAACAGCGCGTATTTCCCGGACTTGCAGGTATTCTCGCTCCCCATCGGTCGACCCACGCTCACCGCTGCACAGGCCCTTAACGACGCTCAGGCAATAGCCTATGCGGACTTCGGCAATGGAGGTGATCGCGACGTATCGTATCGACCGCACCATAACGACCAGATCGTCTACACCCACTATACCTACAATACGGGTGGCACGCAGCAACTCGTGCAGCTCTACCTGGAAGATCCGAACGCCATCGCCAACAATCCGGGGAAATATACTCCTGGCGTAGAAGGATCGGGCATCGACCCCTCGGTAGCCATCACGCCTAAAGACACAAATAAAGAGTGCCTCCAACCGGCCTTCTCCCCCGATGGCAACTATATCGCGTACATCCAGCGCATTAACAGTACCCACATGGGGCTTTTCATCATGCCGGTCGCGGATAACATCACGCAGAACCCCAATGATCCCACCACGGCCAGCAAAGCCCTTAAGCCATACAGCAGCAAGTCGTCGATGATACAGAGCGGGCTCTACATCAGCCAGCCCTTCTGGTCGCCCGATGGTAAAGAGATCGCCTACCTGTCCTACACCAGCAACGTCTACGACATCTGGCTCTCCAACGTCAGCCTCGACCAGAAAACGGGGACAGACAAATTGGTCGGTAGTCCCGTACAGTTGACCAGCGCCAACGGGCACCTCGACGGAGACTCGCGCCCCTTCTGGACGGCGTAGAGAACTGGATTGAGCGTCGACAGTGGTCATGCAGAACTCGACGACATAACCCATTAATGGTATACTACCTTCTGAGACTGTTTATCCTTTGTGGTGTAATCGCCCAGGTCGCTTGAGGTGGAACGTTGAATCAATTTGAAGGCACTCTGATTGCTGGCCGGTACGAGATTCGTGAGCATATCGCCACAGGTGGTATGGCAAGCGTCTTCAAGACCTGGGATCACCGCGTAGAGCGGATCGTAGCGATCAAAGTTTTGCGATCCCTGGATAAGAACGACTCACGAGCCGTCGAGCGCTTCCGTCGAGAAGCCCGCGCCGCAGCCGCACTCGCTCACCCGAACGCCGTCACCATCTATGATTTTGTCGAAGAGGTAGGCCAGTATTTCCTTGTGATGGAGTATATACATGGTCCCACGTTGAAGCAGCTCATCGGGCAGCGTCGCCAGTTGCAGGCACGCGAAACGATAGAGATTGCGGCCCAGGTCTGCGCCGTACTGCAGGTAGCGCACGCGCGCGGCTTTATTCATCGCGACATCAAACCACAGAACATTATGTTAGTCTGGAGCGGGGGGAACAGCGGGGGCGGGCTGAGCGACGGGGGGGCCTGGGTCAAGCTTACCGATTTCGGCATAGTACGCGTCGCCGAGACCGCCGGTCTCACCAACAGCGGCATCGTGCTCGGCACCGCCGATTATCTCTCACCGGAGCAAGCGAGGGGCGAGAATCTGACGGCCTCCTCCGATCTCTATTCGCTAGGCGTGGTTATGTTCGAGATGCTGGCCGGGCGACCGCCTTTCGTCGGCCCAACCGCTGTCTCCATCGCCATGCAGCACGCGTCGACGAACCCGCCGTCGCTGCGCCAGTTCAACCCGGCGATCCCACCAGCGCTCGAGCAGCTTATTCTGCGCACGCTACAGAAAGAGCCGGAAGATCGCTTCAGTTCAGCCGCCGAGATGCAGCAGGCGTTACGCCAGTGCGCCAAAGAAATTATGAGAGGGAAACAGGTAGCATCAGCAGCACCATCTGCCCAGGTGCATCCGCGTAACTACGCGATGGGCAGCGATGGACCAGGACAATTTCCCCCATCAGGGCGCGGTCAATACACACCGTAGCGCGCGGATAATCCCTGGCAGGGTGTTCCTCCGTGCAGCCCACAGACACCATACGCAGGAATTCTTCAAGATAGAGAAGAGCTCGTTGTGATCGACTCCTGGCCCTTTTGACGTGGAAAAGGAGCGAGTTTCTCAACTGAAAATAAATATGGGAAAACAATATGGAACAGGAAAAAATTAATACGCCAGCCGCGCCAGCCGCGATCGGTCCTTACAACCAGGCCATCCGTTACGGTCAATTTATTTTCACCTCCGGGCAGGTCGCGCTCGATGCGGCCAGTGGAGAGCTCGTCGGAGAGGATGTCCAGACGCAGACGCACCAGGTGCTCAAAAACCTGCAGGCCGTCCTGGCAAGCGCGGGCGCCTCCCTCACAAACGTCGTCAAGACGACCGTCTTTTTGGCACAGATGAGCGATTTCCAGGCGATGAACGCCGTCTATGCGAGCTATTTCACAGAAATAGCGCCCGCGCGCTCAACGGTAGCCGTTGCCGAGTTGCCGCGCAAGGCATTGGTCGAGATCGAGTGTATCGCGCTCGTTGATGCGTAGCCAGGAGAGAATGCCGGTGAACACTGTTACAATCTGGCGTACTACCCTTGAGCGTCTGGAACATATGTCGATCGATAGCGAGAGCAAGTCGTGGTTACGAGAAGCGCATCTCGCCAGTGCTCCTGCCGTCAATACCGACGATATCGATGCACCGCTCGATGAACAGGAGTCAGGACTCTATCTCATGCTGCAGGTCTCCAACGGGCTGGCGCGCGAAGTAATCAATACGCGCTGGCGACGTTCGCTTGAAGAGATACTGGCCGAACTCACAGGCCTATCTGTCATGCTCTCAGTCACGCACGACTCCGACGAGGACGGGATGTATCCGATATTGGAAGATGGCGTGGGCAAAAGAGAGACGTTTGAGCGTCCATCTTTTTCTTCGCCAGGGTATCAGCGCAATACGTATTCTTACCACGATATCATGCCGAGGACGGGAGCGCCGGAGCAGCAGAACAGCGCCGATACGCTTGAGGATTGGGAGAACGAGCAGCGCGCAAATATTCTGATGCACAACCGGCTCAATCCGCGCTATACCTTCGACGCCTTTATCGTGGGCAGCAGCAACCGCCTGGCGCACGCGGCATCCCTGGCGGTGGCAGAGGCACCCGGCGAGTCGTACAATCCGCTCTTCCTCTATGGAGGCGTGGGACTGGGCAAGACCCACCTTCTACATGCCATCGGCCATCAGGGGGTGCATACCGGACTGGCGGTGCTCTACGTCTCCTCCGAGCAGTTCACCAACGATATCGTCAACGCCATTCGCTACCGCACCACCGACGAGTTCCGCGCCAAGTACCGCTCGGTCGATATCCTGCTGGTGGACGATATTCAGTTTATCGCTGGCAAAGAATCGACCGAAGAAGAGTTCTTCCATACGTTCAATAGCCTGCACGAGATGAGCAAGCAGATCGTGATCTGCAGCGACCGTCCTCCCAAAGCGATTGTAAGCCTGGAGGAGCGCCTGCGCTCGCGCTTCGAGTGGGGCCTGATAGCCGACATCCAGCCACCGGACCTGGAGACGCGCATGGCCATTCTGCGCGTCAAGGCCGATATCCTGCACTACCGCGTACCCGATGATATTATCGCCTACATCGCCGGTCGCGTGCAGACGAACATTCGTGAGCTGGAGGGCTGCCTGAACCGTTTAATGGCCTACCAGCAGTTGCACCACACCGATCTCACGATGGAGGTTGCGCGGGCGGCGATGTCTTCGCTGGGCAATGATACCAGGGAGTCGCGCCTGAACAGCCGTCAAATCGCGCAGGCCGTTGCGGAATACTACCGCATCTCGATGGATGCGATGTGTGGCAAGCAGCGCGATAAGCATATCGTTATGCCGCGCCAGGTCGCGATGTACCTGATTCGCCAGGAGACGCAGGATTCGCTGCTCGAAATCGGGCAACTCTTCGGAGGGCGCGACCACAGTACAGTCCTGCACGCATGCGAGAAGATCGACCGCGAGATCAACGTCAATGCTACGCTGCGACGTGAAGTGATAGCGATCCGCGAACAACTATTGCGAGAGTAGCCGCAGAGCAGATTTGGAGTCCCATGTTACCACTATTCACAACCTACCTCATCGACCTTGATGGCGTCGTCTATCGCGGCGAGGAGATCGTACCCGGCGCCCACGAGTTCATCGACTGGCTCAATACTAACCAGAAAAAGTACCTCTTCCTCACCAACAACTCGTTCGCCAGCGAGTCGCAGGTGCTGACGAAGCTTGCTCGCCTGGGCATCACAGTCAGTAGTTCGCACGTCCTCGGCGCGGGCCAGGCCGCTGTGCAGAACATCGCCCGGCGTTTTCCGGGCGGCAACGTTTATGTCGTCGGGGAGCAGCCGCTGCTCGCTCTGGTACGCGATTACAAGCTAGGCATTGCAAACGAAAACAAGCGAGCAGCAGATGTAGTGATCGTGGGACTCGACCGCAACTTCAACTACACCACCCTCACGCAGGCGACACAGGCGGTCATGGCAGGTGCAACCTTCATAACAATCAATCGCGACTCCCTGCTGCCGATCGCGGGAAGCCTCGTTCCCGGCTGTGGCGCGATGGCGGCGGCGATCGAAGCGGCCAGCAGCACACATCCAGAGGTGGTGGGCAAACCACAGCCGACACTCCTGCAGGAGGGTATGCGCCTGCTCGACAGCAAACCGGAAGAGAGCGTGATGATCGGCGATAGCCTCGATACCGACATTCTGGCGGGCAAGGCGGCAGGCACACACACCCTGTTCGTGCTCTCCGGCAAAGATACGCTCAAGACGCTGGCAAAGGCGGAGGTCAAGCCAGAGTTCGTGTATGAGAACCTGGCGGCGGTGCTGGCCGATATATAGAAAGCTGGCAGCTAATCGAGCATTGCCAATCCGGCAGTAAGCGGATTGCCATTATCAGGAACACGATCCACAATCGCAACGGTGCAGCGCGACACGCAGATCAGCTTATCATTCTCGTCGGTGATCTTGATATCCCAGACGTGCTTGCTACGTCCCAGATGGACCGGCGTTGCCACAGCGGTCAGCGTCCCCTCACGCTTCGGGCGCAGGTGATTGGCATTGATCTCCAGTCCGAACGCCATCTGCCTGTCCGCTTCGATGTTCAGCACGGCCCCCAGCGAGGCCACGGACTCCGCCAGCACCACCGAAACGCCGCCGTGCAGGTAGCCGACCTGCTGACGATGGTTGGAGCCCACCGGCATCGTCGCTACCACCCTGTCCTTCGCCGCCTCCACCAGCTTTATATCAAGCACATCCCAGACCGAACCCGCGCGCGTGCTATTGACGCTCGCAATAATCTCTTCCTGTGAATACTCCACGTATCTCTCCTCCTGCGTCGGTATTTCTATATGTAGTCTAGCAGACAGCGAAGGGGTATCACAAGGGCATGCCAGGTAGTCTATTGACACCCTTCACTCGATTATGGAATCTTCCAGCGCACTCACTGTGTTATCATGAGTGTGAACTATGTTCTCCTCGCGCGGAGGTGCCAGGCGCTGAAATACCAGATAGCCGGCGTAGAACATGACCAGCCACATAACGACCGTGAGTGGGCCGGCCAGCGGACTCTTCCACATCGTGTACGACGACTGGTCCACCGCACCCAGGATATCGCGCAGGAAGCCGAAGATAGGTATGCCGAACAACAGTAAGAGCGCGAACCAGCGACCGCGACCGCTGCGGAAACGCCAGATCAGGAGATAGACGATGCTGCCATAGATCAGCACGGGCGTGATATAAAATGGCACGGGCACATGCAAAACCAGTCCTTTGAGGGTATAATACCACCAACCAGCGTAGTAAGCGGCGATATCGAACAGCATATTGAGCAGGCCCATAATCAGGCCACCGAGCAGTGATGCCAGCAGGACGGCGCGTGTTGGACGGACCAGCAAAAGAGCAGCCAGATAGAAAACAACGATAAAGGGTATGACAAGAGCCACAAACTCCTGGATTTCCATAGTGAGAGATGCTCCTTCAGATAATAGTGTCCCATTTGTTTCTTACGTAGCGTAATGCGTTCTACAAATTTCGTCAAGATGAGAAAGGATGTAGCGATGAATATAGTACCGTTGCGCATTGCGCTGGCCCAGATCAACGTCACGGTGGGCGACCTGGACGGCAACACTCACAAAATTCTGGCGTCCATGCGCGAGGCGCATGCCGCCGGTGCGCATATAGTCTGCTTCCCCGAACTGGCGCTCACTGGTTATCCGCCAGAAGACCTGCTCCTCAAACCGGGCTTCGTGGCCGCCAACCTGCACAGGCTCGACGAGATCATAGCCGCCAGCAAAGAGCTGCCCGGCCTGACCTCCGTGATTGGCTTCGTCGATCGCGACCACGACATCTACAATGCCGCCGCCATCGTCCACGAGGGGACATTGAACGGCGTCTATCATAAACACTACCTGCCCAACTACGGCGTCTTTGACGAGAACCGCTACTTCCTGGCGGGTCGTCAGGCACCGCTCTTTCTGATTCACGACGTGCACGTCGGCGTCACCATCTGCGAGGACATCTGGTATCCCACCGGTCCGCTGCCGGAGCAGGCGCGCGCCGGAGCAGAAGTCATCATCAACATCAACGGCTCCCCCTTCTACACAGGCAAGGGTGTCGTGCGCGAAGAAATGATCGCCACGCGTGCAGCCGATAACGGCGTCATCATCGCCTACCTGAACCTGGTCGGCGGACAGGACGAACTGGTCTTCGACGGCGGCAGCATGGTCTTCAACGAGCAGGGCGTCATCATCGCCCGCGGCAAACGTTTTGCCGAGGACATGCTCATCGTCGATCTCGACACCGCCTCGGTCTTCCGCTCGCGCCTGCACGATCCCCGTCTGCGCCAGGAACGTTGGCAGACTCCATCGGAGGAGGTACCCATCATCACCGTCGACACGCGTCCCCTCACCGCGCCAGCCATCGACACGCACACGCCGCTGGGCAAACCGCAGCGTATGGAGCCGACGGTTGGACGGCAGCAGGAGGTCTACGAAGCACTGGTCCTGGGCGTCAGAGACTACGTTCACAAGACCGGTTTCAAGCAGGCCGTCATCGGTCTCTCCGGCGGCATCGACTCCACGCTCACAGCCGTCATCGCCGTCGACGCGCTGGGCGCCGAAAACGTCCTCGGAGTCTCCATGCCCTCCGGCTACTCCTCCGAAGGCAGCAAAACCGACGCGCAGGTGCTCGCCGAGAACCTTGGTATGCAGTTTTTAACGATCCCCATCGAGGACACCTTTCGTGCATCGCTCAAGATGATGCGTCCCGCATTGGGCGACGAATATCCGGGCCTGGCAGCAGAAAACCTGCAGGCGCGTATACGCGGCAACATCCTGATGACCATCTCGAACAAGCTTGGTCCCCTGGTGCTCACAACCGGCAACAAATCCGAGATGGCCACCGGGTACAGCACGCTCTACGGCGACATGGCCGGTGGCTTCGCCGTCCTGAAAGACGTGCTGAAGACACTTGTCTACGAACTCTGCACCTATCGCAACACCATTGGTGATCGGCCCGTCATACCACAATCCGTCATTGACAAGCCGCCCTCCGCCGAACTGCGACCGGACCAGAAAGATATCGACAGCCTGCCGCCCTACGAAGAGCTCGACCCCATCCTCCAGGCATACGCCGAAGATGACCGCAGCTTCGAAGAGATGCTCGCCATGGGCTTCGAGCGCACCATCGTATCACGCGTCATGCGCCTCGTCGACATCAGCGAATACAAACGTCGCCAGGCACCTCCCGGCATCAAGATCACCCCGCGCGCGTTCGGACGTGATCGCCGCCTGCCGATCACCAACCGCTACCGGGACGAACTGTAACGAAAAGGATGGTAGTAGGGATGGGCGCAAGGCCCATCCCTACTCTTTTTCATCACCTGTTTCATGGCTGGCATCTCGTGCGAGCGCCCGATTGCGCCGCGCCTTCTGCAACACAGACAACCAGCGCGGGTCCTGTAACGGCAAGCTTGCCGGGGAGCCGAGCTGCGGAATCGTCGCATCGATCCAGCTCAGCTCAGCCTCCAGCTTTACCTGGATATAGTTCAGCACCAGCTCGGTATACTCATCAACGAACGACTTTCCGTTCGTCTTCCACGCATCAATATAACGCAGCAGATCGGCAGACTCGGCGCGCCGCACCTGCAAGTGCGTGATCAGAGTTCCTCGATCTTGCCCCGCCGCACCCCAGTAAAGCATCTTAAGCAGCAGATCGTCGCGCATAGGAATGGGATAAGCCGTCGACTGTTCCAGCCAGGCCGACAGCTCTTGCCAGCCACTTGCCGTCAGCTCGTACACCTTCTTGCGACGGCCACTCTCGCTGGCCTGTACAGTAACGATCAGACCATCCTGCTCCAACTGTTTCAGGCGCGGATAGATGCTGCCGAAGCTCAGGGCCGACAGCATGCCAGCTCCCCCCTGCTCGAACTCCAGCTTCATATCGTAACCGGAGCACGGGCTGAGGCTAATCAGGCCGAGCACAATATGATCAACAGACATACACTACTCTTCTAGACGTAATATGGTTCAAAGCCCTTAATACGCTCTGTACCACAAATACAGTATAGCACAGAAAGCAAGGGTGTCCAGTATTGCGAGTTCAGGTAGAACTTTCCACGTATCACGGCGATATGTTACAAGGGATGAGGGAGTGATGTCAAGGTCACCAACTCCAATGCACATCTACGCAATCTCAACCTGATCGACACGTTATCTTAACCGAGGGTATGCTATACTACTGTGTAGTATGATGTCTCGTTTAGTAGCGCATGGGCCGGGCCAGAGGAGGAGCCACGGTTGACGAGGTGGAGGCCGTTCGGATTGTCAGCGGGGAGCCTCCAGGGTTGATCACGATCCTGAGAAGGGAACGCGCAAATCTGATCGGTAACGATCAGCACAAGGCGTTTCCAGTGATGCGGTAGCAATGTGTCTTTTGTTGCTATCTCTAAAAAAGAAAGGGTACCCGACCAACATGTGCGGTATCATCGGCTACGTCGGCCCACAGGGCACCGACGTTACTTCCATATTGCTTGAAGGACTTAGTAAACTCGAATATCGCGGCTACGACTCCGCCGGGATCGCCGTCCTCACATCCACCGGCCACCTTGAACTCCACCGTCGCGCCGGCAAGATCGCCAACCTGGCAGCCACTGTCGAGGATGATGCGCATCCACATCCGGGTCCGCTCGGCATCGGACACACACGTTGGGCCACGCACGGTCGCCCCAGCGACACCAACGCCCACCCACATCCCGACTGCACCGGGGTCCTGACTGTCGTGCACAACGGCATCATCGAGAACTATGCTGAACTGCGCCAGGAGCTGATCACGGAGGGTCACACGTTTCAATCGGAGACGGATACCGAGGTGCTCGCGCACCTGATCGAACACACCTACTTCGGCGAGGCGCAACATAACCTCACGGAGGCAGTGCGGCTCGCACTCCTGCGCGTCACGGGTTCTTACGCCATCGCCGTCGCCAGTCGCGAGCATCCCGACCAGATCATCGGTGCGCGCTGCAACGGTCCCTTGATCATCGGACTTGGCGAGCACGAGCAGTTCCTGGCGTCCGACATCCCGGCTATCCTCAAGCACACGCGCCGTATCATCATTATGGATGAAGGCGAGATCGCGACGCTAAAGCCCGATAGCGTCTCTCTCATCACGCTTGATGGGACGCCCATCCAGCGCGATCCGTTGACGATCGACTGGGACGCCGAAGCGGCGGAGAAGAATGGCTACCCACACTTCGTGCTCAAGGAGATCTTCGAGCAGCCGGAGGCTATGCGCCGCTCGCTGCTGGGTCGCGTCCATAACGGTCACTTCTACCTGCCCGAACTCGACGATATGCGGCAGAGCGGTCTGCTCGACCAGATACAGCGCATCGTCATCGTCGCCTGTGGCACTTCGTATCACGCCAGCCTGATCGCCAAATACGTGATCGAGCAGTGGGCGCGTATCCCGGTCGAAGCGGTCACCGCCGCCGAGTTCCGCTATAGCGATCCCATCGTGGGACCCGAGACGCTGTGCATAGCCGTCACACAATCGGGCGAGACGGCGGATACGCTGGTGGGCATCCGGCAGGCACGCGAGCGAGGCGCGCCAGTCATAGCCATTACGAACGTCGTCTCAAGCGCCATCACGCGCCTCTCCGACGCGGTCCTCTACCTGCAGGCAGGGCCGGAGATCGGCGTCGTCGCCACCAAGACATTCGTTACCTCGGTCACGGTCCTGTACATGCTGGGCCTGTACCTCGGTCGCCTGAGTGGTCGCATCAAAGACGAGCCACTGCAAGAGCTGCTCGCAGCGCTGGAACTCCTCCCCGACCAGGTGCAGTCCATCCTCGACAACGCATTGAAATCCGACGATGTAATCGAGCCGCTGGCGAAGGAGCTTTCAAGGGTCAGCAGTATCATGTTCATCGGGCGCGGCGTCGGCTTCCCCACGGCCCTGGAGGGGGCGCTCAAGCTCAAGGAGATCTCGTACATCCATGCTGAGGGCTTCCCTGCGGGCGAGCTCAAACATGGTTCTATCGCCCTGCTCGATCCGGACACTCCGCTGGTCGGCATCGCCACCGCTTCGCACGTCTACGAGAAGGTTGTGAGCAACATTCAGGAGGTACGTGCGCGTGATGCCCGCATCCTGGTCGTCGCCACCGAGGGAGATGAGAAGATCCGCCAGCACGCGGACGACATCTTCTACGTTCCCGCGACGCTGGAGGCGTTCAGCCCCCTGCTGGCGATCGTCCCCCTACAGTTGTTCGCGTACCACGCCGCCGTTGCAAGGGGCTGTAACGTGGATCAGCCGAGAAATCTTGCGAAGTCGGTGACGGTGGAGTGAGGAGGATATACGCCTGAGATGGGCTTCCTTTCCCATCTCAGGCGGTTTCGTTGATGCTCGACAGGAGGGATGATACAAACAGAAGAAATCCCTTGCTGATTGCTACCTTCATCCCATGTCCAGGGTTAGTAGCCAGGTGGTCGTTGGAATGCACCGGTCACGTCCGATATGGCCTTTGCCATCGCCAGCAGATGCGATTCATCCCAGCGTTTCCCTACTATCTGTACTCCAATGGGTAAGCCGTCACGATCCAGTTTATACGGGAGCACGACTGCCGGGTGGCCGGTGTAATTGAAGAGTGTACCATGGCCACTGACCGCCCAATAGATGACTTCCTGATCGTCAACGCGCAGTGGAGACCCTGGTTCGCAATGTGGAAATGCCGTGACCATAGAGGGCGGGCACAGCAGGACATCCCACTTCTCGAAGAACTGCTCCCAGGCGAGAATGGACTGGTCGCGCCGGTCAAGCGCTTCCAGGTACTGGGCAAGGGTGGCTGGTTGTTCCTGCTCCTCCGGCTGGAATGCTCCAGTTATCATGCCAATTAATGCACCGGCACGTGGAAGTTCCTGGTTGAAATCCACCTGTGGCAGCGCCGCTTCTTCCACAGCTGCACACAATGGTCTGAGCTGCTTCGCCAACTCTTCTATGGCGCCACGAATTTCCGCTGCGACCGGAAGGCCTGGAAAGGTGGGAGCAAAGGCGACCCGCAGGTGCTTGAGTTCGAGTTGTGGCATCTTGTCAACCGGCACGGGCTGGACTTCGGTATCGCGTCCATCCGGTCCTGCGATGATGGAGTAAAGCAGTGCCAGGTCCTCGATAGTGCGTGCCATTGGCCCAATACAGGACATGATGCGGACGGATCTGGGCGTCAGGAGACCAGGGATAAGCCCGCTGAGCGGGACGCGCTGTTCGGTTGGCTTCAGACCAAACACGCCACAAAAATGCGCCGGGATGCGGATTGAAGCGGACAGATCGGTGCCAATGTCAAACGGGGTCATCCCGGCAGCAAGCGCCGCGGACGCCCCGCCACTGGAGCCGCCCGGCGTGCGCTCGACGTTCCAGGGGTTGTTGGTACGGCCAAAGATGGGATTGTCGGTTTGTGCAGGATCGGCCAGCATCACATGCACGTTCGTCTTGCCCATGAGAATACCGCCCGCCGCCTTGAGGCGTGCGGTCACGGTGCTATCAACCTTCGGCACATAGTTGGACAGAGGCGGGAACCCGGTGGTGGTGCGCATGTCCGCCGTCGCGTGGGCATCCTTCAGCGTGAAGGGCACGCCATGCAGCGGTCCCCATATCTCACCGCGGGCGAGAGCTGCATCCGCTTCTCGCGCGCGTTCGTAGGCCCGCCCGGCATCAAGCGTAATGACGGCGTTCAAAGTGGGATTGCGTGCATCAATCTGGGCCAAATGTGCTTGCAGCACTTCTATGGCTGACACGTGGCCTGCCCGGATGGCGGCTGCTAACTGCGTTGTGCTGGAGAAAACAATGTCCATTGGGATTGCTCCTTTGGTTTCTACTCACCAATCACCTGGTCTCGGGTATGGGCGCGTCGAGAAACGATGTAATCATCGACAGCAGCCAATCGGTGCGTTCGACAAGCGTCACATGCGTCATGCCCGGGAGCATCGCGAGCTGGATATCCGGGGGCCGACGATATCGCCGGGGATATTGCCGCCTAGTAGTCGAAACGCCTCTACAGCGCGCTCAGAGGAGACGATGGAGGCGTCTCAGTCGTCGATCGCCTGGTAGGCCAGGGTCCAGAAATCGAGGCAGACATCCGGTGGTCTGGGAGAAGTCCAGGCGCTCTGGGTCATCAGGATGATGACCATCTCCTCCCTGGGGTCGGAGTACCAGGAGGTGCCCATGCCACCGTCCCAACCATAACGGCCAAGCACCGCCGCGATGTCATCGCGCCTGGTGACCACGGAGACACCGAATCCCCAGTCGTGGCTGTCAAAGAAGCCAGGGACCAGGCCGGACACCGCCTTCTGCTCGGGCGTCAACTGGTCGGTCGTCATGAGCTCGACCGCAAGCCTCGACAGGATGCGCAGGCTTTGGTGCTTGCCCTGCGAAAGCATCATCTGACCAAAGGCCAGATAGTCGTCAATGGTCGAAACCAGTCCCCCCGCTCCCGACGGGAACGCCGGCGGGCGGCTCCATTGGCCGCCCCTGGCCTCGTCATAAACGACGAGTTTCCCGCTTGCGGGGTCGGTCCAGTAGCTGGTTGCCAGCCGGTCGAGCGAGGCCGCCGCCACGCTGAACCCGGTGTCCTTCATGCCCAACGGCTCGAAGAGGCGTTCGCGCAAGAACGTCTCAAACGGCTGACCTGAGGCGCGCGCAATCAGCACGCCAAGCACGTCGGACCCCGTGTTGTACATCCACTGCTCGCCCGGCTGGTGCATAAGCGGAAGACTCCCCAGGCGACGCATCCACTCATCCGGCGCAGGCATCATGGACGGGTTCGGCGGCCCCATGCCAATCTGCAGCTCGTTGGCGGCCTTCAGGATCGGATAGGCATCCGGCGGGGCCATCATCTGTCCGAAGCCCATACGGAAGGTGAGCAGGTCACGCACCGTGATCGGTCGCTTCGCGGGCACGGTGTCGTCAAGCGGCCCGTCGAGTCGCTTCAACACCTTGCGATCCGCCAGTTCGGGGAGCCACCGATCCACCGGATCGTCCAGCCGCAGCTTGCATTCCTCGACCAGGATCATCGTCGCCGCGGCGGTGATCGGCTTGGTCATCGAGGAGATGCGAAAGATGGTGTCGCGCCGCATCGGGGCGCTCTCGCCTATCGTCCTCGCGCCAATCGCATCGACATGCACCTCGCCCCGCCGGCTGACCAGCGTGACGAGACCGGGCACGTCGCCGCGCTCGACATAGCCGGCCATGACATCGTGCATGCGCGCGAGCCGCGTCCTGGACAATCCTCCAGTACTCATTGCCTGTTCCCTCCGTTCTCTCTCATCTATATGGTGTTGCTTGTCATTGGTAGCGCATGACCACTTCGCCTATTTAACCGCTATTTATTCCTGCTGTTCAAGCACAGACAGGATATTGCCGGCGGGGTCTTTAAACCACGCGATCTTCGGACCCCCGCCGTGGAAAATCCCCTTTTCGTCTGTCACCAGGTCGCCTTCATTGTAAGACTCGAAATGCACGCCACGCCTGGCCAGCTCGTCTACAGCTTGCTCAATGTTGTCGACCGGAAAATTCAGGATAGTGAAGGTGGCTGGAGTATGGTTCTCCTTCGGATACATCAAGATCTTCGTCCCGCCAGCGATATGGAGTGTTACCAGACCGTACGCTTCGGACACCTCTAGCCCGAGCGTTTGGCCATAGAACTCCTTCGCTTTTTGCAGGTCGTTGACTGAAAAACCGGAAAATGCTTTCGTGTTTTTGAACATTGGCTCACTTCCTTCTTTCGAGATGACTATTCGGAGCATCC
>DAOTTD010000332.1:0-4512 GCA_034438015.1 Ktedonobacteraceae bacterium
GCACCAGACGAAGGCGCGTCTTCTCAGGTTTGAACAGAGCCTGGACGAAATAGCGCAAGGGCGCGGCACGGAGACGTACCATCAGGGCGAGCACTTTACTGAAGACGGCGCGGCGCGGCGTGTGAATGAGCGCGAAGCGAGGATCGGAGGCAAGCTGCTCCAGAATGACCCCGGAGCGGGCCTCCATGTGTCCCATCAACTGGATTAGCATGGGACGCCAGGTGGTGCTGCGCAACATGGGTGTGAGATCGAAAAAGAGACGATGGGCCGCCTCCTTAGCAAAGGCAGGGCCGTCCAGAAAGTTAGCGGGAGGGAAGCCGAACAGGGTCGCACCGGAAGCCATCAGCAAACGGAAGAAGCCCAGGCCCATTGGTGTGAGCGGACCATAGACCCCCTGGGCGACATTGACCGAGAAATACGCGCGCACACCCTCTTCTGGAGCGGGTGCATCGGCAGGCAGCGGAAAAAGCGTCGTAATCGGTCGTGCCTGCGTCAGCCAGAGCTTGCCGGAATCGTCAATTGCCCATTCGGTATCCTGTGGCGTCCCAAAGTGCGCCTCCACCTGCATCCCCAGCTTAGCCAGAGCAACGACCTGTTCATCTGTGAGGCTAGAGCGCTTGCTTTGCTCCGCCGACTCTACGCGCTCCGTCCCGCCGCCAGATAGCGCGCGAACAAGCACCTGTTTCTCGCCCAGGTGACGCTCGACGATATCGAAGCTTCCCGCGTTCACCACAAAGTGATCGGGATTGACGGCGCCGGAGACAACTGCTTCCCCCAGGCCGGGATTCGCGTCGATGACGGCCTGGTGACGGCGACCGGTGAGGGGGTTGGCCGTAAAGAGGACGCCCGCGACGGTGGCATTCACCATATGCTCTACCACGACCGCGAGGCGCACATCACGGGGATCGATCTGGTTGCTTGCGCGGTAACTGACGGCGCGATCTGTCCACAGGGAGGCCCAGCAGCGGCGCACCGCGTCGAGCAATGCCTCACTCCCGATGATGTTGAGATAGGTTTCCTGCTGACCGGCGAAGCTCGCGAACGGCAGGTCTTCGGCGGTAGCAGAGGAGCGCACAGCCACGGGAAGCGGTTCGCGGTAGGCTTCCCGAATGGCCTCGACGATGGGCACGGGAATGGGGGCGGTCAGCAGGGCGTCGCGAGCGGCGGCGGCATATTCCTGTAGACGAGCGGCATCGCCTGTGTTTGTAGCAGCGAGCGCGTCGAGGAGCGGTTCAAGATTCGCCTGTTGACTCGCGAGTTCATACGCTGCCGTGGTGATGCAGAAGCCATCCGGCACGGGCAGCCCTGCCCGTATGAGTTCGCCTAAGTTGGCTGCTTTGCCTCCGACAACTGGCAATAAACTGGCCTCGATAGCGCTCAAAGGGAGGATGAGCGGACTATAGCTCGCCTGGGATGCCTGACCTGGTTGGTTCTGCTTCTGGATATTCAAGAACACACCTCCTTTGGTGCGCGCGTAATACCTACCGGTGGAAGTATCTATCTATGGGTTCTTCAGCATATCACATGGGATATGTCCTTGCGAAGCTTTCGCCTTCCCTCTTCTCATCAAAACGGGCCGATGGGTGATGGTTAGCGGCAGGTGACGGCGCGCCATCATCGCACTTGATAAAAATACGCGCAGACCGGGCCTCCAAATCGTAGCAATAATTTAACTGAACCATTCAGTGAATTTGATGAATATTGTAATTTCCTGAAAAATAGTGTATACTCAGGGTGTCTCATACATATTCTTATGAGCCATGTTCTTTAGTATGAACTGGCACTCAGAGCGCACCCCTATCTCGGGTGTACTGTGACTCGCACGTCTTCACCTGCACATTTTCTCTCCATAGAAGTGTGCTTTCTGGGACGACCTCATTCGCTCTCTCGCTTTTGTGTCTCCCATACACCATCGTTTTTGAAAAAGAGGATGGGTGGCCTGGACCCCTATAGCGAGAATTGAGAGTACATCATATGCGTACTGCTCGGAGCTCAATAGCACCAGAAAGAAAAAAGCGATGAAAACATTTGCCCAGACGAGAGCAAGCTTCCTCGAAACCCTTGCTCAGTTGAAGCGGTTAGAAGGCCCTGAGAAGATCACACAAGCCCTCCGTGTTATGAAGGAACGAGAAACAGGCAAACTGTGCTACCAGGCCGAAGAAGACCTCTCTCAAGCTGAACTTTCCTTGCTGAAAGATATGCTCAACGCGAGAAAAAGCATGTGGGAAACCTATAAACAGCAATGTCGTAAAGGCTTGCCCACATGAGGAGAAAGGGAGCTCACTCCCTCTTGCTGATGAGCTTTGTGCGAGACCTCATTCCCCACTCTTCTCGGCACTGTCGTACTCGCATCGTTGATGAACTCCAGTGCTTTGTCATGGAATAGGTATGCCGGCGTCCTGCCTTTCTCCGAGAGCCTGCTGTGCCCAGTGGCCGTATTGTTCATCAAGCATCCTCTGCTTCTCGTTCACATCGTTGGCATACAGGTCTGCATCATGGCGAATGTCGAACGCTCGGACAAGGCGATCACCGAGTCCTGGCTTCCCATCCGCAGATATGCGCTCGCGGATCAAAAAAACCTGCGCAGTGAGGCGTTGGACATAGTAGCGGTCATTCGTCATCGTGATCCCTCCGAGGTTACCCAGCAAGGGGGCTTCAGTGGTTCTGGCTTATTCATTTGTTGCTTGCTCACTTCCTATTGCTACAATGATACTGATCGTCCTGGCTGGCGGCGTGGCAGAGAAAAGGGCCGGTGCGCCGCCAGTGGAGTCAGGCAGCATCGTTACCCTGGACGACGGCCCCCGCCGGTCTTCGTTCTTTTGCTTCCAGGTGTTTGCTGAGATCTGTCTCACTGAGGTCTCCCCTGGACACGTTCGCCTCATCGAATATCGCATGATCAAGGATGGCTCTCTTCAGATCGGCTCCACGTAGATCGGCTCCACGCAGATCGGCGTTGCTGAGATCGGCTCCCTTCAGGTTCGCGCGACAGAGGGTGGCACCTCGTACGTTTGCCCCGTGGAGGCGTGCCTTCAAGAGGGTAGCGTCGCTCAGATTGGCGCCGCTCAGATTGGCATTGCGCAGGTCCGCATCGCGCAGGTCCGCATCGCGCAGGTCCGCTTCCTGCAGATTCGCCTCAGTAAGATCGGCTCCGTGGAGGTCAATTCCATGGAGATCAACCCCATGGAGATCGGCTACGTGGAGGTCTGGCTCTAAAGCCTGCACATCAGGAGAGGCTCGTCGCCACCTGTTCCACGCCGTTTTTCCTGATGAAAGAAGATCAAGCTGCTTCTGATTTGTCATACAGTTCACGTCCTTCCTTGTTCATAGTGACTGGTAGAGAGAGACACAGGAATATTCAGTAAGAACCGCTTCTCCCTGGTGCAGAGCCGCTGGACTTTTACCAGCAAACCTGTTCGTTCGGAGGAGAAACAGGTAATGTTAGGAGGAGAAACAAGCCAGAGCGCGAACAAGACCATCCAGAAATCACGCTCTCATGATGGAGATGTGCTCTGAGCGCCATCTCATACGCAGGACATGGCTCGAAGGGTATGGCTCATGAAGAATACTTATGAGACTCTTTAAGTATACATTACTTTTTATAAAAATGCAACGTATATCAAAAATACAGAGAGATTCGCTAAATTATGAAAAACGTTGTATGATAGTACACAGAAAATACTGAAAGGGAGATGTTTATAATGGTAGAACACACGGAACTGGCCGTCGCCCTTGCGCAGCAACCAACACATTGAGAAAGGCAGGCACAGCGATGAAGACACATGCAGAAGGAACCTATTTTCAGGAAGGTGATCAGGTGCGTATCAAGCGCACAGGAGAGACCGGGAGAATCAATGCCACTGATGGAGGTGTCGTGTATGTACTCATGGATGGCACCAATGAGACCAGGCTCTTTGAAGCTTATGTGGATGAGGATGCCTACATCGAATTGGTCACTCCAGAGGCTGAGGCAATCACACACACAACATGAGGACTGAACTTTGTGCTAGAGAGAAGGAGACAATACCATGAGCAACAATTGGATGACAACAGCAGCAGCGGTAACGATTATCAGCAAGCATAGCCATCACCCGGTGAGCCCTCAGCATATCCAGACGCTTGTCCAGAGAGGCAAGATTGGCTCACGATCCTTGCATGGAGGAACGGAACTCCTCAAGCGCAGCGATGTCGAAGCAACCCGTGTGGCAGTCGGTACAGGCAACCGCCACCGCGGAGTCGAAGCCTGATCAAAGCGACGATACAGCCGCCAGAAATCGAGAACGAGGACGGTTAAACGAGCTGGTTGCTACACAACGACAAATTTCAGCAAGAAAGAAACGCCTGAAGCCGCTTCTATACTGGCTTCGGGCGTTTTTAGGATTTCTGGAAGTAGCGGGAACAGGATTCGAACCTGCGACCTCCGGGTTATGAGCCCGACGAGCTAACCACTGCTCTATCCCGCGTCGTATGTCGACGTAACTGGTAGCGGGGGGAGGACTCGAACCTCCGACCTTT
>DAOTTD010000333.1:0-27225 GCA_034438015.1 Ktedonobacteraceae bacterium
GAGGTCACTGTTCAGGTAGTTGAACAGGCCACAAGCCAAAACTTCGGCTCTCCCGCTGCTTTCACCAGTATATCCTCCTGAGAGATTGCCTTTCAGGGGACTACACTCAAACTATTATATGAGCCAACATTCGGGATGGCATCTATTTTTACTAACCTGTCCAGAAAATGAGCGAACCATGAGTTATATGAAAATAAATAGAAAACTTGATTGTAGAACACCTGGTCAAGATAAGCAAGCTCAACCGGGAGCGTGTTCTGCTTGAACGAAAGGATACGCGTCCTGTTGCACCCGCGCAAACATGCTCCGTAAGTCGTCGTAGTCGGCGTCGCACATGGAGACGAAGCGCTCGATCGATCCTTTACGTAACTCTCTGGCGGAGCGAGGATCTTTGTGCATGGAGATGAGGACCGCCCGCATACGCTGCTTGAGATCATCGTCAAGCCTCCTGGCGACGACGATGGGCGGGATAGTAGAAGGGCCGAACATGTCGATGACGCGTATCTTCTTCGCAAGTTCCGGCTGCCGTAGGAGCAAGGTATCGAGCATGTGCGAGTCTAGCGCTGTAGCGTGCGCTTTGCCGTCGAGGACCACCTGTAAGGATCGCAGGTGCGAGCCTGTGGCTATCATCTCCCCGAAGTAGTCCAGGGATTTGCCGTGCTCAAGCAGGCTGTGATAGACGAGGTTATAGCCCGAATGTGAGGCGCGTTCGTTGTAGGCCCAGATGCAACCTTGCAGGTCGGCGAACGTTATGAAAGGGCTGTCGCTGCGAACGACGACATCGGAGTAGTAGATGGGCCTTTGCTGGTAGCGCCGCCCCTGAAGGACGGGGGCGACCAGCAGTTCAAATGGACAATCGGGCCGCCGCTTCGCGTGAACGTAGAGCAGCCCACATAGAAAGCCAACGTCCACGCTTCTCGGCTGCGACGCGAACTCTTCCAATGACTGGCCGACATGCAGCGTCGCGGGCCGACCCACGCGTTCTCCGACGTAGCTGGCGATGAACGCGTAGGTTTCGTAGAGGACGGGCGAGAGAAAGTTTGCGAACTTAAGCGTTGATGGTGTGAACATACTGCTGCCTCCGTGCGTTTCCATCGCTAGTGTATTTCCCCTTGACTTGATAAGTTTTCAAGCGTATACTTTTCCCACCGGGGGCGGCTAGAGTTCTTGTCCTTCCTCGACCCGGCTTGAAGGGATTGAAACTTTCCAATCGGTTAAAAAGGCTTTGTCCTTATCGTCTACCTGCGTACCCAGCATGGGATGCAGTTCCATAGCAGGTGAGTACTTGCTCGCCGGAACCATGCGACCGAGCGTCTCCGCGATGGCGCGGACGTAATGTGGCGCGCCGCCGCAGCATATGCCGATGTAGTTGACGCCGAGCGCTCGCGCACGTTGCGCAAAATCCGCCATTTCGAAACGGTTGTGCAGGAATGGTTCAAGAGCGAGCGGGAAGGCGGTTGCTCCATTGGCTGTCTTTAACGACTCGAACGTTGCCGCGTGCGCGTTCGTCTTGTACGGCACGGGCTGCGCGGCGACGTAGCAGTTCACGGAGCGGCGCACCTTCTCGATAATGGGCAGCATCGTCTCGGGTCCGCGATCGCAGTTCAGGCCGACGATATCCGCACCGGCATCGGCCAGAATCTTGCACGCCCCGACATAATCGTAGCCGTCGCGCGTCTGGGCCGGCTGAACGGAGGCCAGCGTAACCATGGCGGGCAGTTTTAGCTCTTTGATTACTTGCAGGCCGATCAACGCCTCGCCGAGATAGTCGTTGGTCTCGGATATCACAAAATCGATCCCCTCCTCGACTGCCCAGGTCAGTTGCTCTTCGTACATGGCCCGGACGATGCGCGCGCTGGCCTGAGCGTTCTGTGGATCGTAGGCCCAGGTGTTGCAGATGTTCCCGGCTACCAGCGCATCGCCTTCGCGGGCGACCTCGTTGGCGAGCCGCACAGCCTGGCGGTTCATGCGCTCCAGATCGTTTTCTCGACCCACATCTTTGAGCTTTTCGCGATGGGCGTAGTAGGTCAGGGCAACCATAACTTCGCTGCCCGCGCGCAGAAATTCGCGGTGGAGTTCTTTAACGGCGTCCGGAAAATCGAGCACGACCTCCGGCACATAAGGGCCTGCCTTGATGTAGCCCCTGCGCTCAAGCTCGAAAACGTAGCCTTCCGCGCCCAGAACGAAGTCGCTGCGCAATCTATCCAGAATACCCCTGCCTGTCCTCTCGCTCATTGTGTCCTCCATTCTTATAGCTATGCAAAGCGTTGGGGAGTGAAGCGATCGATGGCGTAGACCGTTCCTCCCTGTAGCGCCAGTTGCATCAGCGTTTTACCTACCCACGGAGCATACTTGTAGCCGGTTCCGCGCCAGCCCACACCCACATAGATATTAGCGAAGTTCGGTACGTTGCCGAGAATAAAGTTGTCGTCGCCCACCAGGTCGTAGAAGCACTGATCGACGTCCTGCACATCGACGGCCCTGGCGTCCTTGAGGGCCGGCATACACTGATCCACAAAACTATGTACATCGGAGATACGGGTATTCAGCGTCTTCACATCGGGCGGATTGTAATAGCCGATCTTCACGCCGGTCGTCTTGCCTTCGTAGATTGGGTGACCATAGATGCCCACGTCGAGATACGCAAATACTGGTAGCACATCCGAGGTGAACTGCTCCCACTTTTCTACTGGTGGGATGAAATATTTGCACTGGCTGGGGCGGTCCGGCGTGAGCGGAAACTGCACGCTGTTGCCGGGGAGCTGGCACAACACATCGTTTGTCTTCAGGCCCGCTGTGATCAAGAGCTTTCTGGTATGATAGTCGCCCTTGCTGGTGCCGATAGATAGGCCGCCATCGTGCTCTGTGATCGTGGCGATATCTACCTGCTCCACGATCGTAACGTCGCGGGCGCGCAACTCGGCCAGGAGCGCTCGGGTAACCGCTGGAACGTAGAGCAGACCGGCCTCGCTGTCCAGCCGTCCCAGATCGGCTGTGAACTGCGGAAATCTCTTTGTCAGTTCGGCACCTGAGAACGCCTGTCGGTGCAGATGCAGGTCCGCGAGCGTATTGTAGCTTTGTGCCGCGTACGTCGCCTCAAGATCGGGCGTGACGTTCTTTGTAGCAATGTTCAGGCAGCCGCACTCGATCAGAAAGGGCTCGTCGGCCTGGCGTTGCAGATCCAGCCACAGGGTGCGCGCTTCATATGCCAGGCGTGCGTAGAGAGGATCGAGGTAGTCGTTCCTGATCGACCGTGTATAGCTGAACGATGCCGTCTTTTTATCCCCGATAACTGACTGCTCTAAAATGATGATCTTTCCGGTGAACTGCGAGGCGTAATAGGCGGTAAATAAGCCCATGACGCCGCCGCCGATGATAGTCAGATCCTGTACGTCTGCTTGCACGCGCATCTTTTCTCCTTCTGAGTTTGTCGGTTAATACTCTAGCCTGTGCATGATTGGCCTTCGTTGGGTGTCTGGGAACACATAATATTTTGTGCTCTTCAATCGCATATCTTGCTGGGCCAATCCGCCCGGCATGACGCCATTGTGCAGCCGTATCCACTCGTAATGTTGAGGAGCGAGGTGATAGGCAGCGTACGTATGCGTACTGTTCTTCTTGAGCTCGTCTTTTGTCGTCTCGTTAGTAAAAATGACCAGGTTGTACCAGCGACCGGTGCGCAGTTCCAGGGAAGAATAGCTCAAAATATCCGAGATATTCATGAGCTCGACGACAAGCTTCTGATCTATTTTATGAATCTCATTCAGAACGGACTGGTCAGGGGGGCGTCGCCTGCCGCTGATAAAGCCTACAAATAAGAGCGGTCGCGGCGCCAATAGCTCTCCTGGCCTGTAAAGGGCGATGCGATGTACGCGTTTATGACGCTCCTCCAGGGTGTAGAGAAGCGGCTGAAGGGTGTTCGCTGGCTGGTCCAACTGATGCAGCGTCAGATACAGTCTCTGCGCCATCAGTTTGAGTATAACGAGGTCCAGCTTACCCTTTTTAAGGTAGAGACCGGCTGAATGCTCTAGAGTCGTCGGTTCTGCATAATGTGTACTCATAATGCTGTTTCCTCTATAGCTAAAACAGGTAGAAGCCTTCGCATATTCAGGAAGGTAATAAAAGATGGTCAACCTGACAGGATACTTCCGCATGTCATACAGGACAGGCAGAGAGCTTTATCAGGCTTGAGTAGTGTGAAAAGTGAGTACCTGGCTTAGTGGAGGTAACAACAACAGCAGCCGGGGGCATGGGTAGAGGAGCAGAAGAGAGGACGCGTAGGGATGATCACGGCGATCGTGGCGACCGCGTTTAAGGAAAGCCGGTTCGTGGCTGGTAAAGTTTGTGTTATCAGCTTCATCTGTGCGCTCCCAAATAGTAATCGTATCAGCCATCTTTACAGCGCGCCGTTGCTCCAGGTAACAGATGTTGCTCTCTATTGTAATGTAAGAAGATATAATTTGTCAATGTTTCATAACAAAAAATCCATGATTCGCCAATATCCATAACTTTAAGTTTTTATTTAACTACTTTCTGCATACCATGCACAACCAGACCGTAGATCTGTTACAATAGAAGACGAAATGGCTTCAACAAGAAAGTAACGCACGCGACCGCCTCCTTGCCGCAGAGCGCGCGGAGCCACGAGGAGTCAGGGAGGGGAGACCTGAAGAGTTACGTCACGCACCGCATTCGAATCAATAAATTTACACTTTTCTTGCTTTTTTTTGAACTTTGCCCTGTATACTCAGACGTATAAAGTAAAGTGCAGTAGAAATCGGTAGCATATAATAGATAAGGGAGAGTAATACACCATTCTTTGCTTACAACGCATTGTCAGCGACATCAGGCGAGTTATACATAATATGTCAGAGGAACAGGTATGAAGAGGCGTGTCGTGCCTCCATTGCGCAGTTTGCGTACGAAGCTAGTTTTGAGTTACCTTGCAGTGACGCTGGGAGCTATCTTGACTTTAAGTATAGCTGTTGCGCTGGCTGTGCAATATTACTTTGCTTATCAACAGCAAGACGAGTTCCTGAGTCAGGCGCAGACGGGAGCGCAGCAGGCTGGCCTGGAATACCATGCCGCTGGAGAGAAATGGGACTACGTTCATCAACTGGGGGCGTGGCCCGACTCAGAGACTGTACAGATGGTGGTGGATAACAACCTCAACTTAGAATCGCACCTGCCGAACCACTCGTGGATAATAGATACAATGGATGATAATGTTTCGGCCATCAATCATTGTCTGCAGCAGGCCATCCAGGGTCACGGCGGAACGATAGGTCATTTGCAGAACTCTTCCGATGCGCAACGTGGTACACCAGATCAATCATTGATATATACCTGTGAGGCGGTTCACGATAATGGACAACCGGGCGGAGCGATCATCGGCGCATTCTTCCTGATCAAATCGGAGCAATATACAAAGGGCTCGCCTCCTTACGGCTTCCTGTTCAATGTGACTGTGGCTATTCTGATCGCGGGCGGCGCTATAGCGCTGGTTGTGGCTCTCTTTAGTTTTATGCTGGCGCGAGGTTTAACGAATCCGCTGCGCTCCCTCACCAGAGCCGCCGAGAAGATGCAGGGTGGTGACTATGCACAGCGCGTGGTGCCGCCGGCATCCCAGGACGAGATAGAGCATCTCTCGCTTGCCTTCAACGCGATGGCCGATACGATCGAGGCCGACGTGACCGAGTTGCGGCGCCAGGAGCAGTTGCGCCGCGACCTGATCGCCAATATCGCGCACGACATGCTCACGCCCCTGACCGCAGTGCAGGGCTTCAGCGAGGCGCTGGCCGATGATGTGATCACCAACGCCAGGGTGCGCCAGGAGACGGCGCAGTTGATCGGACGCGAGGTGCAGCGCCTGCGCCGCCTGGTCAGCGATATGCAGCAAATGACCTCGCTTGAGGCGGGACGACTGCAGTTCGATTTCGCACCCCTGAATCTGTACGAGTTGGTGAATGAAACAGTGGCGGTCATCGAGTTCGAGTGCAATCAAGCCGGTATTACGCTGCGCAACGAGATGTCGCCATGGCTGCCCCTGGTGCAGGCCGACGGTGATCGTATTACCCAGGTACTGCTTAACCTGCTGGACAATGCGCGCCGCCATACGCCGGCTGGAGGAACTATCACGATCGGCGCCGAGCCCAATGAGCGCGGTCTGACGGTGTGGGTGAGCGATACCGGCACGGGCATCGATGCCGCCGATCTGCCCTACATCTTCGAGCGCTTCTACCGTGCCGATCGCTCACGTACAGGCGCTACCGGTGGCAGCGGCCTGGGCCTCTCCATTGTGAAAGCGATCATTACCGCGCATGGTGGCACGATCCGCGCCCAAAGCGAACCAGGCATGGGGACGCGCGTTCTGTTTACTCTCCCGTTCGCCAGTAAGACCATCCCGTCGATAGTAGAAGCTAATAACCCTTACGTTTAGGGTGCGTCGGGCTCGCGCAGAGACTCTGCAGGCCGCGGATGGACTATTGGGTAGAAATTAATCGTCCAACCCATGCCGAATGCCTGGGGAACCAGTACGTGCGAGGTATCTTTGTTCCAGAAGGTGTCGCGTAGTTTTTCGACCGTTGGGGCGCGAAAGTCGTAGGGGATGCCAGCGACCTTGCCATGCCACGTGCGCTCGTTCGCCGGACGGTTCAGTTGTTGCACGAGCGCGCTCCCCACCAGAGTAGCCCCGATTATTCCCACTATCACATTGAGAGGTCTGACGCCTCTATTCTTTTTGCTCATAAGAAGCCTCCCGTTTGCTGTCATCTATATACAACCTGAGATATTGTTCATCTTATATTACGTTTCCTCTGAGAAAACGTTGTAGGCTGTCGAGAAGCTTAAAACATATCGGACGATGGAATCCACGCGTGGCCGGTAGGAAACAATATGTCGAGTGCGGATCGTAAGTCGGGTGCAAGGGGCTGTGTTTCCTGCTCCACAAGCTGGTTAATGGAGCGATAGCCGAATACGAGCTGCATAAAAGCCTGGGCAGTGAGGCGTACGATAGAGGGAGACGGTGCCGGTCGATCTTGCAATTGAAGTTCGCTGCCATCGATGTGGAGAGCGCATGTCTCATCGTCGATAAGCAAGGATATATCGCCCGACCAGTGAGCCAGCGCGCGCCGCCAGCGCGCCTGCCACTCTGGAAGGAGTTCTTGCATCAATGTCGGTAGATCGCTGAGACGCGCCATCCAACCGGTATAGCGATGGTGAAAGGTCTGGTTGAGTATCCCCCATTCATCTGCAGGGTGACGCCACATCGTGGTATCGGGTACCTCCAGGGTATCGATCATCCATTGCAGCACGGGCGCGGTCGGTGGCAGGCGATAGCGCAGCATCGTGGGAGCGCCTGGACCCTGGACGAGGCGAGCGTGGTGCTGCAATAACGCGATCGCCGCCGACCAGTTGTCTGCCGCCATCTCCAGCGCCTGTGGGTGTATCTCTCCGTGCGAGAGTATAAGATAGCCCTGTGGCTGACCTGCTGCATCGAGCGCCAGGAAAGGCGGATTCTGCGCCGTGCGATACCTGAGCAGGTGCACCTGTCGCTCCAGCGAACGCGTGAAGCTGCCGCTATAGGGGCTATACTGGCGTTCGTACAGGGCCAGTATGGCTTGCGCATCGTCCACCGTGGCGGGTCGTACGCTATAGGTGCTGGAGCGTTGTGCCAGGATTGCGGCACGGTTGATATCCTGGATAGAGAGGTCGAAGACATCAGTATAGCCAAAGCGGTAGTAAAATTTGGGAATGCCATCTAGTAGCAAGAGCGCGTGCTTATGCGTCTGTGCATAGTTGATAGCATCCTGCATCATAGCCCTGGCGACTCCCAGGTGCCGGTAATGTGGATGCGTTACCACCGCGCTGATACAGCCGGTCGTGAGTTGTGCCGCGCCCATACGCAGTTTGCGCTCATAAATAATATAGCCACCTGCCTGTTCGCTGGCGCGGAAGGCTCCTCTGATCTCTTCGGGCCGATATTCCGGTGAAGTAGTAATGAATTGTCCCCAGCGTTGGGCTCCATTCTCCGATGGTTCGGCTGAGAATGCCTGGTCCGCCAGTTGAAGCTGAAACATAAGTTCGTCGGACGTTGTGACCGGTCGCGCAATGATGGATGTCGCGGTCATAAAAAGAGCTCCTTCGGTGCCTGTTACTTTGCCTCTACTATATCACCTTTCCTTTCTACTTATTAACTACATAACGGAGCTATCCAGGCGTTATGGAGCCTGTCCGGGGCGCAAGGACAGGCGAGAGAATGTGACTTGCTAAGATGAAATGTACAGGAGCGTCTATGACCTTGCAGTGCATCAATCCTGGCCGCACTTCTTATTGCGTAACTTCTTCCGCGCGATCGAGAGCGAAGACCGGTAGCTGTTCAATACGTTTTTATCTTGAGGAGGGGATGCTACGTCTGTGATCTCCAGACCCCTGTCCAGAAAGACCCGCATAAGCGGAAGCATATCGACGGCCTGGTCATAGAATAAGTACAGCACAGGTTGCCGCTGATGCTGCGGCAACGCAAGCACCTGGTCCAGAATTGCGACGGCCCTGTTATTTACTGCTTCCAACTCCTCAAACACAACAGCTGGATCTTTCATCTCCTCACCTGGTGTTATCATGATAGTATGCTGCTGCAAATCGCGATATTCGCCAGGTGGAAGAGCGCAGAAGTGTTTGTATTTTCGTACTATATCTACAGCCTGAGTATGAACAATACGCCTGATATATGCCTTTAAGTTCGTAATGTTTTCTCTCTGTAGCGCTTGCCAGAGCTTGATACGTACATCCTGAGCAAGGTCTGCAGTCGCCAGGTCCAGCATCGCTTCGGGTACGATATTACGGGGAACGTTTCTGTACGCCAGGTCACGAATATACTTATCCATGTTTTCCAGGATAAGGGCGATCTGGGCCTCATTACTATGAGATCCTGCATCTGAAGCTGACATAAAATGTCCTCCTCGCATGTCATTATGTAGGTATGTCTGGAAATCTTTTTGTACGTATGACGGCTATCTATGATTGACTCTCAGCATGGAGCAATACTACTTACAGGCACCAGGGGGGTCCTGGTTGTACGTCAAAAGTTCCAAAGACAAGCAATCCTGGCAGGGAGATTGCTGTTGACTGCGTCAGATGGAAGAAGGATCATTAGCTGAAGAATTGAACTCAATCCTCCTTTGTCTCCAGCTGCACCGGTAGCTAGATTTACTGAAATTGCCAATGCTTTACTGGTAAACAGTTTCTAGTAAGAAGTTTACCAGAAAATTTCTCGGTTTACAAGGCAAAAAACTTCTGTTTTCCCTTATAGCCAGAAAATATGTATGTTCAGTATATAAGTGTATATATATGCGAGCGTATCGCTGACTGCTTCGATTTGCAGTGCTATTTCTGACCTCAGCGCTCTTTTTGGCCATTTTATGTCTGAAGGTTCTCTTGACTTACATAATTTGAGGGCAGAATGAGGTATCTATTTCGTGGCGCAACAAAAAAAACTCCTCTCTATTTACTAGTAAAATATTTTGGAGTGTGATATACTAAAAAAGTTAAGTAAACCTCCTGGTAACTCTTGCGAGAAAACCAGTAAATATGATGGAGCAGGCATGAAGAAGTTTCATGAGCTACTCGAGTCACTACGCGAGGCACAACAGATCAGCAAAAAAGACCTTGCCCTTCGTACTGGTTTATCGGCAGGTTACATCAGCTTGTTGACGCGCGGAGAACGTGAGGCGCCTTCGGAGGATGCCGTTAAGTTCCTGGCTAACGCACTGAACTTAGACCAGAAAACGCGGAACGATTTTTTTGCAGCTGCCGGGTATTCTTCTGATATATCTTCCTCTCCGCTAAATGGATCATTGGTATATATGAGCGGGAGCAAGACACACACCGCGCATCCCAGGGCCGATTGGGGCGAAGCTCCTGATATACGCACTTTTTACGGTCGCCAGGACAAACTCGATGAACTGGAACAATGGATTATGGGTGATGGTTGCCGTATGGTATTGATACAGGGCATGGGTGGCACTGGGAAAACTGCACTTGCTACGATGCTGGCGGCGCAGATAAGCGACGCCTTCGAGTATATTTTCTGGCGCTCGTTACAGAGCGCTCAGCCTTTAAAAAGCATCCTGGAAAATTGTATCTTCTTCTTCTCCAACCAGGAGTCTACGGACCTCCCTAGAACTGAAGATGAACAGATCCTTTTATTGATCAGGTATCTGCGTGAGCATCGTTGCCTGCTTGTTCTCGACAATTTTGAGTCAGTCCTGCAAAGTGGTAGTCGTGCTGGTGCTTATCGTGAGGGATACGAAGGATACGGAAAGCTGCTCCTGCGTGCAGGAGAGAGCGAGCATCGTAGTAGTATCTTACTCACAGCGAGGGAAAAGCCAAAGGAGATTCTGCGCCAGGAAGGCAAGGCGCTCTTTGTCCGTACTATGCATCTGCTGGGAATGGAGCTAGTAGAACTACAAAAGATCCTCGAAGAGGAAGATATCTTTGGAACGCACGATGCCTGGGAGCGGCTTGTCAGGCTCTATGCTGGTAATCCTATGGCATTGAAGCTCGTTTCTGCCTCTATTCGCGAGCTGTTTGGTGGTGATATCGGCCTGTTCTTGGAGGATGGTGAAGCGGTCTTTGGCGATATTCACGATCTGCTCGATCAGCAATTTCTTCGTCTCTCCGAACAGGAGCGCAAGGTGATCTACTGGCTGGCGATCGAACGTGAGCCGATAAGTTTGAGTGATTTGCGCGAGCATATCGTGCCTTCCATCTCAATGCGAGCGCTCCAGGAAGCGCTGGACTCGATGCGCAGGCGTTCTATGATCGAGAACACCCGGGGCTACTTCTCGCTCATTCCTGTCATCTCAGAATACATCACCGAAAGGATTATCGAGGATGCCTTCCAGGCCATCGAGAGCGAGCACGCCGGAATACTAACGAGCCATGCCCTGATACGAGCACAGGCGAAAGACTATATCAGAAATAGCCAGTTTCGCCTCATCCTTGGCCCTTTAGCTGAACGTCTTTTCACCACGCTCGGTTACCCGGAGACGGATCGAAAGTTGCGCCGCTTGATTGCCATTCAGCAAGAGATGCGAGCCCAGACGCCTAACTATGTTGCAGGCAATGTATTGAATCTTCTTATTCGTTTGCAAGAGATGCTTCCCGAGCGACCAGAGCCGCGCGAATACGACTTTTCCAATCTTATGGTATGGCAGGCGTATCTCCAGGGGAAGCGTCTCCATAAAATGAATTTCGCCTATGCCGATCTCTCCCGTTCAACCTTTACAAATACATTCGGTGGCATCCTCTCTGTTGCCGTCAGTCCTGATAGTAGCTTGATTGCGGCTGGAACGGCGAATGGCGAGATCAGGCTCTGGCAGTCTCCCGGTGGAACTCCATATATGACTTATAAAGGCCATACCGATTGGGTTGGGGCAGTGGCTTTTAGTCCCAATGGACATACATTGGCAAGTGGAAGCGACGATCATACAGTTCGCCTCTGGGATGTCGAGACAGGACACCATTTGCACACGCTGGAAGGGCATAGCGGCTGGGTTCAGGCGGTTGCTTTCAGTCCTGATGAAAAATTTCTCGCGACCGGTAGCGAAGATTGTACTGTGCAGATCTGGGATGTCAATAATGCAATGCATGTCGCGACCTTCTCAGGACATACAAATAAAATCTATAGCGTTGCTTTCAGTCCCGATGGAAAGTTGCTGGCAACAGCTGGCGAGGACAAGACTGTGCGTATCTGGAGTGTTGCCAGTGGCGAATGCTTCCAGATCTTCCATGAGCATAAAGGCTGGGTGCAATCGGTAGTATTTAGCCCGGATGGACAACTGCTTGCCAGCGGTGGCGGAGATCATACGATCCGTGTGTGGCATGTTGACACAGGAACATGCATCCGCGTCTTACTGGGACACACAGGCTGGGTGCAATCGGTAGTATTTAGCCCGGATGGACAACTGCTTGCCAGTGGTAGTGAAGATCGTACGATACGCATATGGGACACAACACACTGGGACTGCTTGAGGACGTTACAGGGACCACGGAGTAGGATCTACTCCGTAGCATTTAGCTCCAATAAACAGGTGCTGGTAAGTGGAAGCGCCGATCAGGCGATCAATCTCTGGGAGACAAAAAACTGGGAAAGCCTGACGACTTTGAAGGGATATAGCAATCGCATTTACTCGATAGCATTTAGCCCGGATGGACAAAGGCTGGCCAGTGGGAGTGACGATCAGGCGGTACGTTTATGGGGGGTACGCACGGGTGCTCTCTTGAAGACATTCCCAGAGGATGGCACCTGGCGTTATTCGATAGCATTTAGCCCCGATGGGCGTTTACTGGCGAGTGGGAGTGACGATCAGACTGTGCGCCTATTGGAAGTGGCGAGCGGAAAGCTATTGAAAACGTTAGAAGGACACAGCAACTGGGTCTGGTCCGTCGCCTTCAGCCCCAACGGTCGGCTACTTGCCAGTGGTGGGAACGATCAGGCTATTCGCTTATGGGAAGTCAAGAGTGGGAAGGCGCTGAATGCGATGGAGGGTCATACAAGCTGGGTCCGCTCGGTGGCGTTCAGTCCCGACGGTCGTCTACTCGCCAGTGGGAGTGAAGATCAAACAGTACGTCTATGGGAGGTGAAAACCGGAACGTGCCTGAGTGTGTTGCGAGGACACCGTGACCGCATCTACTCGGTGGTATTTAGCCCTGATGGAGCCTACCTGGCCAGTGGAAGTAAAGATAGAACAATATGTTTGTGGGATGTAGGAAGTGGAAGATGTATAAAGTCCCTGGAAGGCCACAGTGACTGGGTGTGGTCGATCGTGTTCACTCCCGATGGACAATTTCTGGCAAGTGGGAGTGAAGATCAAACAGTACGTCTATGGGAGGTGAAAGCCGGAACATGCCTGAAAACGTTGGAGGGCCACAGCAGTTGGGTCCAATCGGTCGCCTGTAGCACCCTTGACGGCAGGCAAGTAGTGGCAAGCGGTAGCCACGATGGAACTATCAAACTCTGGGATGTACAAACTGGTGATTGTCTGCAAACACTAAGCAGTTCTAAGCCTTACGAGGGCATGAATATCACTGGTGTAAAGGGATTAACGCAAGCGCAAAAAGAGATGCTCAAGGAGTTGGGAGCAACTGAAGACTAAGGACATATTGTTGTTATTCAGATAAAGAGCACCAGCAATTCAAAAAAATCGCCCACCTTTATCAATTACCAAAGCCTCATTTTTATGAGGCGATTATTTATTGTTGTAGGAGTAATTATGGTATCCAAAACCTTTACAGTGTTAGCTAACGCTGTTGGGAAACCAGCAGAAGAAATAGAGATGGTTGCTAAAGAGTATCCGTTTGCCCTCACACCGTTCCTGGTACGCCGTGTTGAGGAAGGGACCTACTCAGCAGCAGCTCTGCAACAATTCGTGCCCGATATGCGCGAACTGCTAGATGTAGATGGCTACAGTTCTGATCCGACGCATGAGGAGAATATCCGGCCAGAAGAGGCAACACTGCAAACATACGATAACCGCTTGCTCATAATGCTTACGCATCAATGCCTGGTCTATTGCCGTTTCTGTTTTCGTAAATCATTTGTTGGCTTTCCTGAACATGCTATCTCAGAAATGCAGTTCGATAAAGCACTTGCATACCTCGCAGCACATCCAGAGATCAAAGACGTTGTGCTTTCTGGCGGCGATCCACTAGCGGTTCCCAATAGAAGGCTGATACCATTCCTGAAAAAAATTACGACAATCCCTCATGTAGAGGCTATCCGCATCGACAGCCGCGCTCTCTCTACCCATCCTGCGCGTATCGATGATGAACTTATCGATTTTCTACGCTCGGACGATCGCTTCTGGTATCATGCTCACATGAATCATCCCGACGATATCAATCATCCCGACGTTATTGCGGCGGTCCGTCGCCTCCTTTCAGCGTGCGTTCCCGTATTCAATCAGAGCGTTATTCTTCATGGAGTCAATGACGATGCGGAGACTATGAGCCGGTTAATGATGTCCTGTTATCGGAATAAGGTAATCCCTTACAACCTCTACATCTTCGATCATGTCAAAGGCGCTGCCCATTTTGACGTATCAAACGAGCGCATAGAGAAGATCTATACTGCTCTCTCTCGCCTGCCTGGTCCGGCACAGCCTGTCCTGGTCTATGTGGATGAGCGGAGCAGAAAACATCGAACTATCTTTGATGAGCCAGAAGATCTGCACGCGTTTCTGGCGAGGAGGGATGCATTTCTCGCTCGTAACGAAGAAAACAAGACCGCTCTGACGGCAGCAAACGTGTAATCTGTTTAGCGCATTCTAATTACCTGATCTGAGTCCAGATTAAAGGCAGAAAGAAGTGCAGGGCGACAACCATCGCCCTGCCGCCACCTCTGCTCCCTTCGATTTCCATTCCTGTCACAGTCCCCCAAAAATATTTCACTGGCCCGTTTACGTAGGGAATGCGCATACTACTGGCGCGGGCATGAAAAATGTCCTCACGATCGACTCGAAAAAGGACTTTGTAAAAGCTAAAGGAATACATGATGAGTCAACAACAAAATGGATCGCTTTTCCCGGATATGTTTAAGTATTATGACATACTCAAGTACTACAGTCCCTGGACGAACTGGCAGCGGTTCTTCAATCCGCAATTTTTTATCACCTACAATACTGACGACGTAGAAGTTGAAAATCATGTGTTAAGCCAGGCGGGGAGTTACGGGAAGCAGCTTGGACAGATCATCGATGTACTCGATATTCTTGTCTATCGCCTGCCAAAGGAGAGACTTACGGCTCAGGAGCGTGAGACCCTGCAAGAGTTCCGCACACTATCAAAGCAGGTGGATAGCGCCGTTACTACTATCAAAGGGCCTCAGAGCAAGGGCATCACACTCAGCGATATCGATCAAATGGTCGATCAGTTAACTGAGCTCGGACGTTCCGATCAAAGTGCCTATCGCCTGCTCGTTGAATATATCCAACAAGCTATCGGTGTGGTTGATAGCAAGGCTCATGAAAGCGCAATCCGGTGAGATGTAAGCAGTGGGAGCACTGATACTCCCATGTATGGTCTCGTTTGACTCTGAGCAGCAAGGTAAATCGACCTCTCGATTGTGGAAGCAAACCACAATCGAGAGGTCGATTTACAACCCTTCGAGGTATAAACCCAATGAAGCTTAGTACGTATGCTAAGGGAGCATGTAACTGTTCAGGTCTCCACCATCTAGTAGGGATGGGGCTGGCCCCCATCCGGCTCAGCAAGCGCGATCAGGCTTGGGAGCAGTGTTCTGGGGAATCGGATGGGGGCCAGCCCCATCCCTACTGAACAGTTCTGGGGAATCGGATGGGGGCCAGCCCCATCCCTACTGAACAATTACAGGGAGCATAATATGGCATAATAAGGATTGTATACTTCGCAGTAAAGGAGAGACGCATGACCGATAATATTGATACAACTGCTCGATCTCACATGATCGACTTACCCGCAGGTCGCTTCCATTATCTGAGCTGGGGAGCCGAGCACACTGGGCGACCTTCAATCCTGTTGCTGCACGGCATCACGAGTTCCGCTCTGAGCTGGGTGCGCGTGGGACCAGCGCTGGCGGATCGCTATCGGGTCTATGCCCTCGATATGCGCGGCCACGGTGATAGTATAAAACCCGCGCGCGGGTCCTATAGCCTGCGCCATACCGCCGATGACGCGCTCGCGTTTATTAACGCCCTGGCGCTGGAACGGCCCGTCGTGATCGGACATTCCTGGGGTGGTGCAACGGCCATCGTGCTGGCAGCCGGTGTCGGATCTCAGCAGACTGTGCCGAATCTTGCGCGTGTGATCCTTGAGGACCCGGCCCACGCCATCGGTCGCAGCCGTTCCGAAGAAGATACTGTCGCGTATACCAGAGATATAGGGCGACCTGCCAACGAATTGCGCCCAGAAATCACGGCCAGCAATCCCGGCTGGGCCGAGGCTGATATCGAGGGCAAGATCGACGCTTTACAAAAAGTGACGCGTGAGGCCGTGCTAAGCGTCTTCTCCGAGGGGGGCCAGACGGGCGAACTGCTTCCTCAGCTCGCGAATATCGGCGCGCCCACGCTCCTGATGCGCGCCGATGCGGCCCAGAGTACAACGCTGAATGATGTCGCCTGGGAGCGGGCGAAACGCTACCTGCCAGCGCACAGCCGTGCCGTCGAGATTGCTGGTGCGGCCCACAACATTCACCGCAGCAAATTCCCTGCCTTCATGCAGGTCGTCAACGCTTTCCTGAACCAGGAGCCGTAAAAGTCTGGGCATGGGGTGCCAGGTGGTGGAGTATCTGCCCCATCTTCCAGGCAGGATGGCCGTCGACCCCCAGGCGCTCGCCGCGCGCCTGGCTGCACTGAATGGTGCGCCCGCGCTCGCTACGACGAGCGCGGGGAGGTGAACACTGGTGACTTCGACGACCTGGAGGCGCTTGCCGCGCTATGCAAGATGTACGGAGCATGGCTGCACGTCGATGGCGCGTTTGGCCTCTTCGCCGCCTGCGATCCTGCCCGCTCGCATCTCCTGCGAGGGCTCAGCAGCAAAACGGACAGGAAAGTTTCTAAAGGCCGGTCACGCGCCACACCTTCCCGCTCCTCGGTTCGGCATCGAGACCGCCACTCTCGAGCATCTCGAAGTAGCCAAAGTCGAGGACGTAGAGCGCCCCGTTGGTAGGGCTGAAGCGAACATCAATCGGGCGATTGAGCACGTCGGGCAGAAATTCGTGCAGGCTCCAGTCGCGTGGATCGATGCGACCTATGCTACGGCCCACACGCGGGCCACCGGCGGGCAGACACATTGGCGCTTCGTCGCCAAAGAGCGCGATGTAGATCTGTCCGGCGTTTCTGCCGACGGTAGCAGGTGCAACATTGAATTTCACAGCCGCGACATGTGGCGGGAACTCCAACAGCGGTTTCTCGGGGGAAGGAAGCTCATCGTGATTCGCCAACAGAAAGTTCGGCGCTGCTCCACGGGTTGGGAGGAACCTGTGATCCGTAATTGGTATACCGCCGATAAAATCGGGCCAACCGTACCACGCATCCTGCTGTACCTCTAAGAGTAGATCAGGCACATTGCCAACGGGACGTGAGCCGCGATCGTCTGCACCCTGATCAACGGCCAGGAGCCGGCCATCAGACAAGAAACCAATAGCAAAAGCATTGCGGATACCCCACGCGACCAGCTCCAGCTCGCTCCCATCAGGGTTGCAGCGCATAACCGCCGCCGTGCAAGGAACCCGTCCGGGGATACGCTGTCCCGCCTCGGTCGTTGTACCAAACGAAGAGAAGGCACCGGTGAACGCGCGCGCACCTGGCTCCTCCACGAGCGGATTCGGGGTCTCCAGGTTGACTCCCGTCAATACAATATCGTAACCAGGAATATCGTGTGCGTGGGGAAGACGGCGCAGCCAGCCCATCTCATAGGCATCGAGTCCGACAACACCGGTATTGGTCATTGCGCCCTGGCTGAAATACATCTTGCCTTCAGGGCCAAAGGCAACAGTATTGGTGTGGTAGTTACCTGGACCTGGCAGATTGTCAACGAGAACGGTCTGTTGTCCGTCCAGCTCAAGTCGACTGATACGGCTGGGATGACCACCTTCGGAGACGTACAGGCCACCATCGTGGAAGACGAGGCCGTTCACCGGTTGGCGCAGGCGCTCTGCAATGAGAGTTCGCGTACCGTCGGCATTGATGCGCCATACACGACCACCAGGAGCTGCACCACCAAAAGGAAGTCCAGACTCAGCCACGTAAATGGTGCCCTCTTTATCGAAAGTCAGACTGGTTGGGAATGATAACCCCTCGATTACTAGCTCGATGCCAGTGTCACCAGACATATAACATGCTCCTTTACGACGTAAAAAGTATACCTTCTCTGCTAGTAACCATCCAGGTTATATACATCTAATAAATTTCACTACGTCTAACTTAGTTGGCTGTAGAGGTCCGCCGCATCGTAGTAGAGCGCCTCGCGAACAATCTTCCCGCCTTCGCGAATGACCACCGTCACTCCTCGTAGTGTATAGGAACGGCCTGTAGCGGGCAATCCGGGCAGGTCGCCGGAGTGTATACCAGTCGCAATCCATTCGACCGTAACCTGGTTCCCGATAGCAATGCGATTGGTAACGGTAATCTTCGCATCTGTCGTCGCCGCGAGTCCCAGAGTTTTGCGTGCGATGATAGCGGCGCGACCAACGAAAGGTACAGCATACATGCTATCCTCTACCACAGCGTTATCGGCATAGTCACTGTGCAGTGCGCCCGTATTACCCTGGGTCTGAGCTGTAAGGTGTTGATCATGCATTTGCAGATGCGATGTTGCATCCTCAGTCACGTTCACTTTCGGAGCTGATTTCGCGGCGGAAGTATCAGAAGCAGTAGCGACCACAGCACTTACACCAGCGGTAGAGATGCCCATAGCCGTAAGTGTTTTGATGAGTTGTCTGCGTGGCAGTTTTCCAGATCGGACCTCGTCAACCATTTGAGGGATATTCGTCTCTTCTTGCATATATCTTTTCTCCTCAAGCATGCTTGTAATATCTTTCACTGATTATCGTGACGCATCAGCCCTGACTTCGTAACGCAGATGTAGGAAGATAGGAGTACTGGAAGGGAGGTTTCTCTTCTCTCCTTCGCGAATTTGAGCAAATCATGACAACTTCAAGATGAATAGCTCATACTTTCGTGCTACGCTATAGATGTCGCCCGAAAGGATATGGATCTATAAGGGTGACATCTATAAAATAATATTGCCAGCCACCTATTAATAAGGCCAGGAAAAAAGATAATGATCAGTGCTGGAACTGAAGAATAAGGAGAATACATTATGATTTGCTCAAGCTGTGGCGCACGCGCAGAGGATGGAGATCGTTTCTGTAAACACTGTGGGGATACAGGTGTCCGGTGGCATTAAGCCGCAACTTCCAGCGCCCATGAGGGCACGCAAGCCAGCGATGCAGCAGGCTCTCCGCCGTCCTGACGCGCGTTGGCAGAGGAGCCCGTACAGGAATCAGATTGCGCAACTGCGCCTGCAGCTCAAAGAATTGAGGATGCAGTTGCGAGAGTTAAACAACCAGATAAGCGGGACACGCTCAAACTACTTCGAGTTCGACTCGTTCGTCCAGCGCGGACTTGTTCACAGCGTCGGCAGAATGATCGAGGGTGCCCAGCTCTTCAATCCCTATCAACAGAGGAAGCAGTTGCAGGACCAGATTATGCAGATCGAGCACGAACTGCTACCATTGGAAAAGGCCCAGGAACAATGGCGACTGCAACAGCAAAACGGACAGGGAAGTTTTTAAAGGTGTGGATGTCAGGGCGGCGGCCTGACATCCACACCAGACCCCTTGCGAAGCGCCGCAGGCGCTGAGGAGTCCTGAATAAACACATACTACTATAGACGGAATACCTGATCGTGTAGTGGTCATACGCAGGATATTCTAGCGGCACCTCTGCCTTTGAACAGCGCCAGGTCGATACCCAGAGCCTGTGCTAATTTCTTGCGTACAGGCGTATAGGAAGCTTGCAGGCACTGCTTCTCCTTTGGATCGGTCGGCCATTGGAGCATGGATATATCCAGATTGTGTTGTCTAAAAGCATCAATGAGCGACAGAGGATCGTCCATGCGATCGCGTATAAAGCAGACTGCGACCCTCATCTGAACCTTTGGCAAAGCCATAATCGTGCGTACAATTGTCTCCAGGCGCTCATTGTAGCTGGTGGTTGCCGCATACTCGACCTGTGGATCGCGGAAGCCCTCTTTCGTCGATACTGGCTCATCCTCGCGCTCTTCCTCATCACTGGCAAACAGAGAGACAGTAGGTTTCTGCCGCCGGATAAAACTGACATATTCATTATGGGCGATGGATTTCAAGTACTTGCTAAGATTGCGAATGCTCCGTTTCTGCAGAGCTTGCATCATTTTGATACGAACGAGCTGCGTAAGATCATCGCGATCCATGAACGATAGGTGAGTGAAGGAACTGTTTCTCATCAGGCTGACAACGTAAGGATCGTAGGCTACCAGGGTTGACTCTACATCATGAGACGACGGGTACGTGGAAGAGAAGGTCATTCTGTCGTTCATGTCTCACCTCATCGCGGAGCTGGAAAAGCTACTTAAAGGAAATTTGTATAGATATGATACTATGTTTTTTTCGTAAGAATCAAGTGTTTTTCAGATAGATATTTTGATTAGGATTTATTGATTTACTAATTCAGGTGATTTCTGCGCATTGTTTTACGAAAAAAACATCGTTCGACAGCGTGTTTAATAGTAAGACGAAGTTGCTGCCACAGAGATCAAAAATCGGGAGTCAATGACAAGTCGGCAAGAGTTTTTGGAAAGTTTAGTAAGAAATCATATGAAATAACTGCTTGACAACCACCTCTATAAGATATTAAGCTACACATAGAGAATTGTTCGTAGTAATAAAGCCTTGCAACTTCCAATAGGAAGAAGGATGCTTTCATGACTCAAGAGGATATCAACACTGATCTGGCCCCCTGGAAACCTACCCCGACTCCGATACCAGCGGAGTGGCAAACGTACTTGGAGGAGTTAGTACTTAAGACAAAAGGACCTCACTATATAGCAGGCATGCTTTATGATAGACAGGGAACCTTCAGCCTTTTGCGCGAATGGGGACTGCCCTGGCAGGTAGTAGTCGCGGGTGGGCTCCTCTTTCATGAAGAGAAAGAGCTGCGCAACATAGCGGCTGATGAGAGAAGGCAGTTCATTGCGCATATGCACAATGCGCGGCGCTATATCGACTGTATAGAAGATGAGGACCTTTTAACGTTGCTCTCTCAGCCCTGTGATGATCTAGGCGCATTACTGGTCGCAGTCGCAGCTTACTACGTCTCTTTGAAAGGGCTATCTCAACGCAAGAATAGGCGACCTTTCAACCAGCGCGAATTATCACGTATCGAGTCTATAGGCACAACACTGATACATATCACAAAGAAGTTCAATCTCTGGCTCTTCAAGCGCGAAGTAGAAGATCTTAATTTACAATTGCGTGATCCTGTTCAATACGTAAGTATCAAGGACGAGCTTCAAAAAATACTGCAACGAGACAAAGAGAAACTAGAGGAGTTTTGTCATGCTGCGGCTAAAGTTCTTCAACAGACAGCACAAATACCTGTCAGTGTGACCTATTCACCCTGTGGCGTTGAAGGCTTTTCACGACGGCAACAGGCAAAACAGACGACAGCTACGTCGCAAAAAAATCAGCTTACTGGATTTGACCTTGTGATATTTGACGTTATTGTGCCATTGGTGAAGGATTGCTATAGCATATTTGGAGCATTAAATCAACTTGGATATTCAGATCAGTTGACAGAGCATATTGCGCATCCAAAGCTAAATGGAAGCAGCTATCTCTCCATTGGTTTGATTTTAGAGCAAAAGCCATATCTCTATAACTTACCCTGGCTTTCACAAAATACTTATATAGCTCAATTACAAGTAGCAACGTTTGTTATGAATGCGGTCACGCGTTATGGGTGCCTCTATCCTAACTGTTATCAATTATATACAGCAGGTCCTTTACAAGAAAGCGAGAACTCCTCACTGAAAGAGGTCTTGAACGGCCAGAATGGGAACATATATACAAGTATTACAGAATCTCTCAAGCAAGGTCGGGCTCAAGAGGTAGCAAATGTATCTATTGATGCTCCTATTGTTGTATACGATAAAAGATTGCGCCCTTTTCCTATGCCTAAGGGAGCTACTGTGCTCGATTTTGCTTATGCCTATGATGAAAACCTCACAGGATATGTATCTGGTTTCGTCAATGACCGCGAGGTGCCTTTATTCCGCAAACTGCACACTGATGATATTGTCGATATCAAAACTTCAAATACTCCCCAGGCACACGAGTATTGGGTAGAACGCAAATATGTCACTACCTCACGCGCGCTCAATGCTATCCAGAAACAGCGCTTCTACGAGCATAATGGCTACAGGTTGTTACGTCAAAAGCTAGAATATTATCGTTATCGTTTGACTGAAGATGAATTATCACAAGAAGTATATGATTTTGTGAAACGACACCACCTGGGTACAGTAAGCGCATACCTGAAACAATTTGATGAGAAAGCCGATCGGCGTTATACTCCTGATTGGGCTGCTGAACAGATTATGCAGCAGATCAAAGAGCGGAATGAACAGGTGGTTGGGGACGGCCCAAAGTGGGTTGTGCGACTCGATCCTCTAGCCGCCGATGAACACATCTATTATCTGCCAAAGAGCTTCTGCAATGTCTGTCAGCCGACTTATCCGCGTGATGGCAATATAGTAGGCCATGTTTCCCGAAGGGAGAAGATACTAGTTATTCATAGCGCTCATTGCCCTCGTCTTACTGACCGCCATCATAAGCAGAGAGCGCCGCTTTATCCTTTAACATGGCACCAGTTGCCCACATTTCGCGTCGGTTTCTCTGCCGCTGGATGGGATCGCCGCGGACTTATACTTGACATAAGTAAGCAACTGCGCCATCATCAATGCTCTCTTGTTTCTATCCACGCTGAGGCTGTTTATAAGGATGTCCAGTTGCGTTTTACTATAGAGACGTACGATGCAGGAGAGGTGCTGGATCTCTTACAAAAAATGAAAAAGATCGAAAATATTATTAATATCGAAATCGATCCATTGATAACTGCGCCTCATGTGTATGAACAGTTGCTACGTGATCAACCGCTCCCGCGGACTGAGAAGATAGAGACTGAACGGGCATTGGAGTTGCCAGTAGTTCCCGTCTCACGGCGGTCTCTTATACTGCGTAACCCTTTTAATATCTCTCGACCACCCGGCGAGAAGATGTTTTTCGGTCGTTCTCCCGAGATTAAAAAATTGCAGAGGGAGCTTTGTGCCGATGAGCAGGGCAAGGCCATCTTTCTCTATGGGCCACGCAGGTCTGGCAAATCTTCGTTGTGCAATCACTTTCTTGAACAGTATGTCTATCCTCCTTTCTGGCATGTGCATTACTCTCTACAGGGTGCTACCAGGCAGGATGAAGCGACCATACTTATGCAGATTGCCGAAGAGGTATGCTGGACATTTCAAGAACGCTTCAATCAAACCCCTTGCTCCTGGCAGGACATGCCCGTGGATGATCCACAGGTTCGTTTTAAACGTGTCTTACAGGGATGCCTGTCGAACGTCTCAGGGGCGCGCCTCGTCCTGGTGCTTGACGAATTTGGGGGGGCCATCGAGGCGTATCAAAAAAAGTTTCTGGATGAGCGCTTCTTTACTTACTGGCGCACCCTTATGAGCGACGTTCCTCAACTGAGTTTGATTTTCGTGCTTCCTACTATTCCACATAATTTTTTGACGTCTGGCCAGCTTGCGAGCGCTTTTAGCTTTATGGAAGCTCATCAGATGGAGTTTTTGGACGAGGAGAGCGCCCGCCAGCTCCTTGTGAATCCATTGCAAGAACAAAATGTTGTTATTCATCCGAGCACCATCAAACGTATACTCGACCTGACAGGGTGCAATCCCTATTATCTCACGCTTATCGGCAGCCAGCTTGTATTCCAACTCAATCAGGATTCTCACAAGCACTTGCTTAACAATGAAGATCTGGATGTTGTAATAGATCAGTTGGTCAAAGGCAATACGAAACAGAATTTTTACTTTTACCATGATGAGCTGCATGCGGAAGAAATCCCTATTATGAAAGCTATCGTCGATATTACACAACAAAGTGGGCAGCCTGTGGCCTCACTCAAAAGAATAGCGGCGCGTCTGCATAGGCCGATCGAGGCACTGCGTCCTCACCTCAAACGACTACAGGAGGGTCTTATTCTACGCGAGCAGGGCACACACTGGTCCTCGTCTCAGCCCTATTATGCGTTTACTATAGAGTTAGTTCGTCTCTGGATGGCCCAAAATAATGATTTTTTTCTTCCTGTAGATAGTATGTATGGAGGATAATTATGCAAGACACGTATAAATGGCGTATGCTGCCTAACCCCTTTTTCTATAATGATACCAATGCGAATAGTGGCGTTATTGGCCGTATCTCTGGTAGAAGCAGAGATATCGTAAATATTATCTATAACGATCAAAGCGCTATTATTTTGTCGGGTGCTCCTCGTATAGGTAAAACTGGCTTGCTGCGCTATCTCCAGACACCACTACAAACTCAAATATATTCCTGGCGCCAGGAGAAAGCTATTGTCAGCTTGCTTGATCAGAAAACGCTGGATGCTACCCACTTTGTACAGATTGACCTTGTTCCGCTGGAGAGATTTTATCAGAGTGCGGCCCAGAAAGAGATCTACCCTCTTTTTCTTCACCAATGTGGAGAAGCGCTACAACAGGTCTATCATGTTGATGATCAACCCCCGCCAACCGATCTGAAAAGTCTACGCGAATTTTTACGGCATATGGAGCTCGATCAGCCAGAAATACGTTGTTTTGTTATATTGGATAACATTGATCGCTTAGGTATGGATACGTCCTCATTTCTGCAGGATAATATCACCGCGAAGACACCTCAAGAACGAGGTATCGCCCTTTTGAACGATTGCGGCGCAATTCGCGCACTGACGGGATTGATCGAGGAGTTCAGGAGCTTTGGTGTAATTCTCTCCCTGGAGAGCCTGCCGCGCTCGCGTGTGGATGCCCAGTTTACCCACGTCTCAGCCGATCTGGCACATTTTGCCACCACAACCCTGCAAATTTTTACTGGCGACGATACGTGTGCATTTCTCAGCCAGGAGCCTGCCGACTATGGCAGTGAGTGGTCTCAACAATTTAAGGAGCAGGCAGGCGAGATTATCTTTTCGCCAGCAGAGCAGACCTGGATATATGAGCAGGCGGGTTCTCATCCCTACATTCTTCAACAATTTTGCCTGCATACATTTTCTTTCAAACAAGTGCGAGCCGAGCAGCACAATCAGTGGCTGGACCTGGAGGAAGAATCCAGGCCCGCTCTGGTAGAGCATGTAAGAGGGCAGATCATCACTTTTCTTAATCACCTCTGGAAGCGCCTGCAGACAGCACTGTCGACGGTAGGGCCGGATACACGAGACACATTCTTCAAGTTTATCGCATCTCTTGCAGAAAGACGGCCTGGCGATGCTATCTCTGTTCAGTCATGGAATGAACTTGGAGCCGAGATACAGTACATTCTTTATAATGAGGGTATTGTCCGTTATGATCTCTTTCAGCCTGTTAATACTCCTGGTGCCCTTCTCAGAGATTACCTGCTACAAAAAATTGCAGAAACCGACTCAATAAAAGTACGTACACCGCGGCTGATTATCAATTTTTCCGGAAAACCAGGAGAGCCGATGGTACTTTCCGATCTAGAATATCGCCTGGTGAAGACATTGCAGCAGTATCCGAAACGCTGCCCGGAGAACGAATTGATGCGCGCTGGCTGGAACAGGATCATAGAAGGGAAGACCTTTACCCAGAGAATGTATCAGTTACGAAAGAAGCTCAAAGGGGATAGCAATATAGATGTAATTACGAACCAATACGGCGGCTTCTATTCGCTCACACATCCCGAATGGCTGCAATTCACGGACTAACTCTGGTGTAGGGAGTCTCCCTTAGTCAATAGGATGGATCATCTCTCTCAATTTATTAGCGTGTCTGACAGCAATATCAAGAAAACGTTGCCCAATGTGGTGTTCGTCATGATCATATACCAGGCACACGATAGCGCAGACAATTGCTTTCTCAAGGAGATAATATTCTAGTACAAGTTTTGCTGCGTCTTCAGTTTGCCCACTCAATGCTAGATATTCTTTCTCTAAATAGATTCCAAGATCTTCACCCCCAATAGCCTCAACATCGACCACTAACATAGCCACGTCCGCAAGCACATCAATGTTGCGGTAGGCTTCGTTGAAGTCAACTGCATCTAGAATATGCACATAGTACAGGGAATTTTTATCATATTCTATAGTATCAATCCATATGTGTTTTGTCTTTAAATCTCCATGACACTGTTTTATATGCTTATGTCGCCTCTGCTCGAAGGCATTCTGCAATTGCGATTGATGAATAAAATGCTCCAGATCTCCTTTCAGTTGATGATAGTTTTTATAGAGTATCGGATTATACTTTTGTATGAAATCAAAATGCATGAGATTATGCTTTAGTTTATGTTCTAACTGTTCCTTGTTGCCCCAAATATTACCATACTCATCTCTCTCAGTAACATAGGGAAGAAAACTTTTATGCATCTGTTCTATTCTTGTAGCAAGTGAATGTAAGTAATGCTCTTTTTGATTTTTAGGGCCTTTCTCCTCCAGCAAAAGATCAAGGCGATGCTTATCCGATAGATAAGACATGACCAGAGCATATTCACCGTCTTGTGCATTTATATGGTCGATCTCATCGTCCTTTTGTAGGATGGTACCGAGCGCTATGCTTTGAAGCTTCCCTGCTCGACTCTTTTCCTCAAGTTCTTGTAGCGTTGATCGAAGTATACATGCAAGTCCTCGATAAACCCCTGGAGTAATCTGAACATTCTTCCGCAAAGCTTCCTTCTGACATGTCAAGCGCTCCTCTGGTGAACCATAATGATAACGCTCATCTTTATACTCTCGAAGTATTTTCGGGGCCACCCTCTGCCTGGTATCGCCCTGTGTATAAGCTATACATACGAAAGCTGAGGCTGACTCTATAATTTTTTCTATCTCGTATATGTGTTCTTCTTCGGCAGGCCTCGCGTCTTTATCTGCAAATTTTGTGCTGTATAGAACCTGGGATAAGTTAATAATGCCATTCTTACAGTCTATAGAGGAGTATGTCTCCATACTGACCATTGGCACGGCAGCATTGCTCAAAGTATTTATGGAATAGGACTCGGGCAAGAAATCGATACCGCCAGGTTTCAGTGATTGGATCACTCTCGATAGCTGCCCAGACGTCATATCCGATGTTGTTTGGATCCACAAATCTGTTGCTTTTAGAGCGTCGTGACAACGTTTTACGTGCTCTTTGGCGCTGTGTTGTATGAATAGTCCTCGATCAGCATCCTTTAATAAACGTATATGCAGGGGGTAGATTTCGGGTGCTAGAAGCCTCATTCTAGCGAGGTTAGAGGGCATTTCCAAACTGTAAAAAAGTAGGGTAAACTGACTCCAGACGAGGCTAGTTCCCTCGCCAGAGGAGTCAGTCGATGATGCCTACAATTTACAACCAACAGGCACCAGTCCCGCCCCCATC
>DAOTTD010000334.1:0-3625 GCA_034438015.1 Ktedonobacteraceae bacterium
TCGAGGGCTACAGTCAACCAGAATGCCCAACGCTGCCGCGTCCACAATCCCTGGGCACAGAGACAGGAAACAATCCCTTCCAGGAGAAAAATCCACGCCAGGAATCCTCCCAGAAAAGCAACAATAGCTCCTGGTGTAATGCGATGATTCGAGATGTCATAGGCACCTACAAAGCCTCCAAAAAAAGCTATCAGGCCTATGACGATCAGGAATATACCATGTATTCCTAGCAAGGCTACTACGACTACCTTCCCTGTTGGTTTCTTACGCAACACTTTAATATCCTCCTCACCGATTTAGAGACCGCATGGACTTCGTTCGTTGAACTGCGATCAGACTTGCTGCACGCTGCTTCCAGCATAACGTCAGGGCCTTACGCCGTGGTCGTGTCTATTTGAGCAACCTGTCGTCCTGGCAACAATGCTGATTGTTGAAGATCTTCTGGTGGGAATTGTTCGGGATGCTCATGTTTCCACCTGTGCCAGAGAGCCACGGTGATCTGCTGGAGGACGCCGGCAACAGGGACGGCAAGGAACCCTCCAGGCACTCCGAAGAGTTCTGCGCCTGCGAAGAGCGCGAACAGGGCCACAATGGGATGAACACCGGCTGCTTTGCTGAAAATGCGGGGTGCCAGTATCTGCCCCATGACAATTCCTTGGAGAAGCGTCATATACACAGCCACTATCAGCATCACCATCCACCCCTGCGGCAGAGCCGCCAGGATACACAACGCTTCTATCACATAGGCACCGATCACAGGGACAAAATAGAAGAGAAAGAAGAGCGCTCCCAGCAAAGCGGCATAGGGAACGTGCAACAGCGCGAGTCCAATGCCGGTACCCAGGGCTCCTATGAGTGCAAGCAGCAACGAGCCCCGAAAGTACCCGCCCACACTCTGATTGAGGGCGTGCAACAGGAAATTGATGGTGCTCCTCTGAGTTGCCGGAGTTTTGAGGCTGAGCCAACGAATGATGCGCGGGCCATCAAGGACAAAGTAGACACTGAGTGTGATCACGAGGATGAGGTTGATGATGTTGGCGAACAGCCCGATCAGGAAAGGAAATGCCCCTGAGAGAGCCCCTTGTACTTGAGAAAGCAACTGGTTCTCGAACCGGGTAACCTGGTCTCTGGTAATGCCAAGCTTTCCCAACAAGTCAATGAGCGATTGAAACCGACGTGCTCCGGCTGGGCTCAACAGGAATTGGATGGATTGCGCGAGCGTGGATGACTGCCGAATGAGCGCGGAGGTCGCGATCAACATGCCCGCAGCCAGGACACTTGCTACCAGGAGATAGGCAACGGTGATCGCCAGAGGATGTGGGAGGTGGCGTTGTAAAAGCTGCACAAACGGATAGATAAGGTAGGCAAGGAGGACGGAAAATATAAGGAGAATAACCGCCCCTACGATGAACGAAATCCCATACAGTGCAACTGATCCGATGGCTAGAAACGCCAGGACCGTTAATGCGATGATCAGTCTCCTCCGCCAGGCGTGGTCAGAAGAGGCCGCATCAGTGGATGCCTTCCCGCGTGCAGTATCAGTAGTATTTGGAGACATAACCTGTACTCCCTTTCCTTTGCGCTTACGCATCTGTGATGCTTCGGATAAGCAGAAACAAACGTTCCCGAAGGTTTCGCGAGATCAAGACCATCCCTTACGTGCCTGCTCCCGCCCGTTTTCCTCTCTGCCAGTTTGCTGCATTTTCCCTTCCTCTTTCCATCGGCTCTTCTACGAAAAGTTCGTGGTTCTCTGCTCATGATCCAACTCCAGGAGAGTGGATCGTGAGCAGGAAGAACCTGAAAGCCATCAGTGTGACGCTGCTACGTGTCAGCAATAATGCAAGCAAAACCTGAAAGGATGCTGTTCAGGCCAGGCTCGCTGATAAGGAGCGGGATTGGAAGTACACCGCGACGTACATGATCCCGAACACAATTGCGTAGACACCAATCAACCAGACCACGGCGAGCAGCCCAGACGAAGGTTGGGCAGCGATCAGTATGCCGAAGACGATCGAGACTAATCCGGTCAGCACCGACAGCACAGCACGCCCACCGCTCATCGGGAACGAAAGCGGTGCGACGATCTCCACAACGCCGGTCAGGATCGCCCAGGCCGCCAGCAGGTAAAGGAAAGCGAGAGCGGTGATGCCGGGCCATATCAGGGCAATCGCCCCTGCCAGGATACCCAGGATGCCCTGGGTGAGGAGAAATCCCCACCCCTGCTCTCTAGTGTTGCGAAGGGCAGCCGCTACAGCAGTGATGCCACTAATGACGGCAAACACGCCAAACAAGAGCACCAGGACGGACAGCGACAGCTTCGGCCATACAAGCGTGAGTATGCCGAACACGATAGCGGCGAGGCCGCGAAACAAGAACATCGTGCGGAAGTTACCAATCATTTGTTGCATGTGATTCTCCTTGTTGAATGACAACGAAAAAACGAGACACAGCCGTACCAGGCTGTTCCGCTCACACCCGCGCGCCGACTGGCAAAAACGGATGAGAGGCAAACGACGAGAACATATCGAGAGGTTCACCCCATTCAGTTGGGGGAACGTTTTTGCTCTCTCCCTGCATACTATGAGCACACTGTGAAGGGAGGCGTTTGCTGGTCCGTAAAAAAGCGTACAGGTTTCACACTACGAGATGGATAGAACGTGCGCGCGGCTCACGAGCGTTTTGCGCAAGCGTGGCAGAGAGCGGTAGAAGTAGGTCTTCACAGTATTCTCCGGCATGTTGAGCATGCGCCCGACCTCCGAGAAGCTCAGATGCTTGAAACAGTGCAAGCATACGATCGAGCGAAACTTCGGGGGAAGTGAAACAATGGCCTGCTGCAGCGAACGATGCAAGTCGATCCTCTCAGCGATCTCCTCCGGTAAAGGCTCAGGATCGAGGATGGTCTCTAGCCGAGACAGTTCCTCCTCCCTGTCTTCCCGCGCGAGAGTGGAGAAAGGAACCTCGGGCCGCCGGTGTCTCCTGCGCAACTCATCCAGGCAGCGATTGCGGGCCACCTGAAACAGCCAGGCCTTGAGCGACGTATCCGTCGACAGGCTTGCCAGGGAAACATAGAGCTTGAGGAAGACATATTGGAGGACATCATAGACCTGCTCGCCGTCTTTGAGAAAGCCCTGGATGTAGCCCGCTAACGGGTGGCGATATCGACTGACCAGGAGCTCAAAGGCGCGTTGATCACCTGCCAGAGCCTGCCCAACCAGGACGCCATCTGGGACTCCTTGCCCTTGTAGGACATTGTACTGTCGTGGCTGCGCGTATAGCATGGTCTCCTTCCTTTCTGGTCCTCTCGCGAGCGCTGGCATGACTGCATGATATGTCTAGCAAGATTTCACCTGAATCTCAATGGGTACACGTCCTGCCTGGACGGCGCTAACCACCTCCTACAGACTGTCGTGCCCCACTCTGGCCTGTCTCAGTTGTTCCGGGGTGATGAGCGCCCCTTCCAACAGAGCCCAGTCCAGTTGAGCCTCGCGCAAATCCGCCCCGCGCAGATCAGTTCCTGCGAGGTCGGCATTGGTGAGATCGGCATCTCTGAGATTGGCCTCGCTTACATCCGCAGCGCTCAGATCGGCCCCGGCCAGATTGGCTCCACTCAAATCGGCTCCGGTAA
>DAOTTD010000335.1:0-20255 GCA_034438015.1 Ktedonobacteraceae bacterium
TTGGGCAGAGGGCGTTGCGGCGCTCAAAACACCCACCCTGATCATGGTCGGGGACGCAGACGGCTTGCGCATCGCGCATGTGGTGGAGTTCTTTGGTCTGCTCGGCGGTGGGAAGGCGGACGGCGACTTGACCGGTCTGCCGCCTGCTCAACTCGCCGTGCTTCCGGCCACCACGCATGTTGGCTGGGCCCCCCCGTATCATGGTATCATGACTCGCACCGACCTGCTCTTCCCGATCATCACGGAATTTCTCGATGCGCCCATACCAGAGGCGTAGTCGAGCCGGAAGCCGAGAAAATGAACCAGGATTGGGTCTCCATCCTTGCGGGGATTGTGGAAAAAGGATTGTTGCGAGGACACCTCGCGCTCCGTCAGGGGCGGCAGCCCCTGCACCCCGCTTTCCCCCGCAAGGAAATTTAAGGATAAGTGCCGAGGAGCTTTTCATGCCAACGCTTGCACCAGACTATATTTACACACCCCAGGGACTACAGGCCAACATGCTCGTCTCGCTAACCGCCGATGGGCGCATCGCTGCGATCGAGCGGCGGGAAGAGAGCGAGACACGCGATGAGCAGGTTGAGCATTTGCCGGACGTACTCCTGCTGCCCGGTTTTGTAAACGCGCATAGCCATGTCTTCCAGCGGGCATTGCGCGGGCACACGCATCGCCCGCTCTCGCAGCAGGACAGCTTCTGGACGTGGCGGCGCGCCATGTACACCGAAGCTCAGCGGCTCGATCCCGATATTTTGTACGCGGTGGCGCTCTCCACCTACCGCGAGATGTTGGCCGCCGGCTACACCAGCGTAGGCGAGTTTCACTATGTCCACCACCAGCCCGATGGACAGCCCTATGCCAATCCCAACGCTATGGCCGAGGCGGTGCTGCACGCCGGGCGGGATGCCGGTATACGCGTGGTCCTACTCATGACCGCCTACGCACAGGGAGGCTTTCAGCAGCCGGTGGAGGCGGAGCAGGGGCGCTTCTGTGACCGCTCTGTGGAACTCTATCTTGAGCGTGTCGAGACGCTGCGCGCGACCGGCGCACCTGTAGGCGTCGCTCCCCATTCGGTGCGCGCCGTGCCGGAGAACTGGTTCAGAATGATCTCTGCATATAGTCATGGACATAAGTTGCCGTTGCATGTGCATGCTGACGAGCAGGTGGCGGAGATCGAGCAGTGCCGGGCCGTGTATGGCTGTGCACCGATCGAGCTGATCGCGCGCTTCGATGCGCTGGGTCCCAGGACAACAGTTGTGCATGCCACACACGCCGATGCGAAGGAGCTTACGCTGCTGGCACAGTATGGCTGTACGGTTTGCGTCTGCCCCACGACCGAGGGTGATCTCGGCGATGGGATTGCGCCCTATGCCGAACTGCTGGCGAACGGGATTCCGCTCGCCATCGGTGCTGACAGCAACACGCGGCTCGATCCCATCGAAGAACTGCGTTGGGCTGAATACACCGCCCGCATGCGTTATCAACGTCGCCGCGTGCTGATCGCCGAGAAGATGGGCTCGCCTGGCCCTCTCCTGCTCGACTATGGAACGCGGCACGGCGCGCGCGCGCTGGGATTAGACACGGGGATAATCGCCCCTGGCGTGCTGGCCGATTTTGTCGCTATAGACCTCAAGCATCCCATGCTGAGTGGTTGGACGCCCACTGATTTGCTGGATGTGCTGTTCTTTGGCGCTTCCTCGGAGGTGGTGCGGCAGGTGTGGGTGCAGGGGAAGAGGGTGTTTGCCCGCTGAGGCGCTTCCCCTGGCACGGAGGTGGTCAATCGATAAGATATCTTGTCGGATCTTTGGGATCGATGAAGACGTGGATAAAGTCGCCTGCCCGGTAGTCTGGACGATCTGGAAAGATCTTCTCGAAGGTATAGGTCTTGTGGCTGTGGGGGTCGGTCCAGGTCGCCTTCAGACGCCAGACGGGTTCTTCCATTTCGGTGGCTGTGCGATCTTTGATCTGTATGACCCGTGCCTGCACCGGCTCGCCTTTGCGCCTGTACCACGCCTCACTCCTCAACCCTTTGAACAGGCCCGTTGAGATGAGAAGAAGTAGTGGTAAAGCCCAGAATGTTGCTCGCTTCATGTAGAGATTCCTCCTGCTACTTCGCATGAGATAACGTGCTGATGTAAGTGTATCATTTCGTGTGAGTTTGAGATAGAGATGAAAGGTTCTCTTACTGCGTTATTCATACTAATGTGCCATCCAACCATGCTGGTACACAATAATTGACGTAAGACAATGGAACGTCTATAATCCTGAAAGATATGACCCGGTAAATAGAGGCGGCATGGCATTTTTGTCTAAATATCAAGACGGCTGCATGCATGAAAAACTGGAGGAGAAAAATATATTTTATGACTCAGACTACGAAAGACAAAGAGAATAATAATACGGCACCGAGAAGAGGGCGTCCCGGTCAGCGCCAGCAGGAGCGCCTGGAACGCCTGGCGCGGCGGCAGCGCAGGAGACAGATACTTCTCTCCACGTCGATCGCTGTTGTGCTCATCGCGCTGGGCACATTTGGCTTTATAGAATACCAGCAACTCATGGCCCAGCAACAGACAGCGGCGCAGAAACTGAGCAACCAGCACGCGACCGCTACGGCAAAGGTCGTCCAGCCCACGCAGACCGTTGAGGCCAGGGCCACCGCCACGGAGGCGCCGCACGCGACGGCTACAGCGCTGGCTCAGGCAGTATTGACGGCCACCTCCGGTTCTCCCACGCCAAAGGCAGGTCCGTCCTCTCCGCCCAGGGTAAGCGGGACTCCCGTCACCACCTCGGATGGCCTCAAATACCTGGATATCAAAGAGGGGACAGGCGCGACCGTTAAGCAGGGCAGCACCGTGCAGGTGGAATATACCGGCTGGATCGCGAAGACAGGCAAGAAGTTCGATAGCTCCTACGATCATGGTGGCGCGCCCTTCTCGCTCGCAAACGTCGGCCAGGCGCAGATCATTCAGGGCTGGAACGAGGGATTGATAGGGATGAAGGCTGGTGGCACACGCCGCCTGTATATTCCCGCTTCTCTTGGATACGGTGCGCAAGGGAGTCCGCCCGTTATACCGGCCAATGCTGCACTGATCTTTGATGTCACAGTATTGACAGTCCAATAGGGGGAGACGCGGTTTCGCAATTTGCCCTCTTTTTCCCTTGACACTTAGCCGAAATATAGAGTATACTCTTAGCAATTTGAGACAAGTTCCCAGGTTATTGAAGCTGAGTAAAGGCGCGGTATCATCATGGGCTTAAAAAGGAAAACACGAAGAATACTGGACATATCGCCGTTTTTCCTTTTCTCGCATGACGGGCCCGGTGCCATTTCAAGGAAGCATCTTTCTTCCTCATCCCACTGATTCAAGGGGTGAGGAATTTTTTTTAACATAAAATGGTCGTTTGCTTGCTTACCGGGCTCTCGGCTACATATTCAGTGCCGTATTGCTCTCTGACCAGGATATGAGAAAAGGACGACCAGTCAAGCTGTTGTTAGTTATGTGTATGCTGTAAATAGGCCGATGTGAGCTTTTGGTGGCCCACATCAATGAAAAGAAAGTGGGAGAATTTTCTTCATGACTCAGGTAACACTGTCTGCCCGGCAGGATGTACTGCAAGCGATCAATGGAGATTACAGGGGGAAGGACATCGTCTCTCTTGAACAATTCTCTGCGGATGATCTGCACATTCTTTTTACATTAACCCGGTATATGAAGCGTATCGTGCTAAACAACGAACCTTCGCAACTGCTTGCCGGTCAGCTTATCTCACTGCTATTCTTTGAGCCGTCCAGCCGGACGTTTGGATCGTTCGCGGCTGCGGTGAAGCGATTGGGTGGGCAGACGCTCGAAATGCAAAATCCTGAGACGGTCTCTTCCATCTATAAAGGAGAGTCGTTCGAGGATACCATTCGCGTCTTCGAAGCCTACTCCAACGCCATCGTGCTGCGTCACTACCAGGTTGGTGCGGCCCGGCGCGCGGCGTATGCATCCGAGACGGTGCCGATCATCAACGCGGGCGACGGCAACAACGAGCATCCCACGCAGACCCTACTCGATCTATACACCCTCTACGAGCGCTTCGGGCGGCTGGATAATCTCTGCGGGCTGCTGGTGGGCGATCCCCTCAATAGTCGCGCGCTGCACTCACTAATACGTGGGCTCTCGCTCTTCAAGCACAATACGGTCTACCTGCTCTCACCGCGCCGCCTGCGCCTCACGCGCGACGATTACGTCCACCTGAGTTCAAAGGGCGTGACGATTGTGGAGATCAGTAGTGAGCGGGAGATCCCCAGGGAGTGCGATTTCTGGTACTGGACGCGCATCCAGCGCGAGCGGCTGGCCTCAGCGGAAGAGTACGAGAATGTGGCACAGGAGACCTTTGTAGCCACGCCAGAACTGCTGGCAAAGTACGCGTGCAAGGATATGATCCTGATGGACCCCCTGCCGCGCGTAGGCTCGGTTGATCCAGCGGTAGACACTGATGAGCGGAGCGTCTTCCTGCGCTCACAGATCCGTAACGGTCTGTACACGCGTATGGCCCTGCTCGCATTGATGCTCAATAGAGCGTCGTGATAACTGCGGGGAATGTCGGGTGTGCATAATTCTTATAACTATTGTTTCGCCAGAGTATTCAGAAAGGCGTAGAAGAAAATAATGATCGATAGTTTGCAAACCGCGTGGAAGAGTACGCTGCTTGAAGATAGAGATAGGGATGCTTGCCCGGTGCAGGGGAGGCTGGTGTTGGAGGATGGCACGACGTTCGAGGGCACGTCGTTTGGTTATGAGGGCGCGACCTCCGGCGAGGTCGTCTTCAGCACCGGCATGGTCGGCTATCCAGAGTCCCTGACCGACGCGTCCTTCGGGGGCCAGATCCTGGCGCTGACCTACCCGTTGATCGGCAACTACGGCGTGCCGGAACCTGCCTTGTGGGAGAGCGACGCCATCCAGGTCGCGGGCCTGATCGTCTCCCAGTACATCGATACGCCCTCGCATGCGCAGAGCACGATGACGTTGGGAAGCTGGTTGCGGCAGCAAGGGGTGCCCGCGCTTGAAGTCAAAGATACACGCCAGCTCACGCGCCACATACGTACGCGCGGCACGATGGCGGGGAAGATCATATTCGATAGCGACATTCCTTTCCAGAATCCCGACACGGAGAACATGGTGGCACGCGTCTCTACACGGCGTATCACGCAGGAGGGCGACGGCCCTATCACGATAGCCCTGCTCGATTGCGGCGCAAAGCGCAATATCGCGCACGCGCTGGCCGCCAGAAACGTGCGCGTCGTCACCGTGCCCTGGGACTACGATCTCTTCGCGCCGGACAACGCCATTGCATACGACGGCATCCTGATCTCCAATGGTCCAGGCAATCCAAAAATGGCGCAGAAGACGATCGCGACGGTGCGCAGCGCGCTCGATCACCGCGTTCCCATGCTGGGCATCTGTCTGGGCCATCAACTGCTCGCCCTGGCGGCTGGTGGCGACACATACAAGCTCAAATATGGACATCGCAGTCAGAACCAGCCCTGCCTGCTGCAAGGTACGAAGCGCTGTTACATCACGACGCAGAACCACGGTTTCGCCGTCGGGACGCTGCCGCCGGATTTTGAACCCTGGTTCGTCAACGCCAACGATGGCAGCAATGAAGGGATGCGGCACCGCGCACTGCCGTTTCTCTCCGTGCAGTTTCATCCCGAAGCCGCGCCCGGACCAACCGACACAGAATGGATTTTCGACGATTTTTTGCAGCATGTGATGGAGCAATGACCGTGAAAACATTTCATAAAGTGTTGGTGTTGGGAGCAGGAGCCTTGAAGATCGGACAGGCCGGAGAGTTCGACTACTCCGGCTCCCAGGCGCTCAAAGCCCTGAAGGAAGAGGGGATCAGTACCGTTTTAGTCAATCCCAACATCGCGACCATTCAGACATCGAAGCTGCTCGCGGACCAGGTCTACTTTCTGCCTGTGACCGCCTTCTTCGTAGAGAAGATCATCGAGAAGGAGCGGCCCGATGGCATTCTGCTCTCCTTTGGCGGGCAGACGGCGCTCAACTGCGGCATCGAGCTGTACCGGCAGGGCGTGCTCGAAAAGTACGGCGTCCAGGTGCTGGGCACGCCGATCTCCGCGATCGTCCTGACCGAGGACCGGCAGGAGTTCGCGCAGCATCTGCACAGCATCGCTATTCCGACGCCGCAGAGCAGGAGCGCAGATACCCTTGAGGAGGCGCTGCACATCGGCGAAGAGATCGGCTTCCCGGTCATGGTGCGCGCGGGCTATGCTCTGGGCGGGCAGGGGTCGGGGATCGCGGATGATCGCGAGGCGCTTGCGCATATCGTCGGCGGCGCGCTGGCATTCGCTCCCCACGTCCTGATCGAGCAATACCTGCACCACTACAAAGAAGTCGAGTACGAGGTTGTGCGCGACGCTTATGACAACTGCATCACCGTCTGCAACATGGAGAATATGGACCCGCTGGGCATCCACACGGGCGAATCCATCGTCATAGCGCCGAGTCAGACGCTCACCAACACCGAATATCACTTGCTGCGCGCCGCCTCCATCAAGATCGTCAGGAGCCTGGGCATCGTCGGCGAATGCAACGTGCAATTCGCGCTGCATCCAGCGACCTCGGAATACTACGTCATCGAGGTCAACGCGCGCCTATCGCGCAGCTCGGCGCTTGCCAGCAAGGCTACGGGCTATCCGCTGGCCTACGTTGCCGCGAAGCTCGCCCTGGAGTACGCGCTCACCGATCTCACCAACCGCGTCACCGGCGTCACCCGCGCCTGCTTCGAACCCAGCCTGGACTACCTCGTCGTCAAGATACCGCGCTGGGACCTGGAGAAGTTCAAGGGCGTCGATGTGACCATAGGCACCGTCATGAAGTCCGTCGGCGAGGTCATGGGCATCGGTCGCACCTTCGAAGAGGCGTTCCAGAAGGCGATCCGCATGCTAGATCTCGACTTCGAGGGCGCGACCTCCGAAAAGATCTTCGCCAATAGCGAGAGCATGGCCGAGATCTTTCTCAGCCACCTCTACACCCCGACGCCGAAGCGCGTCTTCGCCCTGGCCCTGGCGCTGCGCAACAACGTGACCGTCGCGGAGATCGCGGAGATCACCGGCATCGACCCCTGGTTCCTGGCGCGCATCCAGCACATCGTAGAGGTGGAGCAGGAACTTGAGGCTGACCAGGATCTCTCCGCCGCGCGCCTGCTGGCCCTGAAGCAGATGGGTCTCTCCGACAAACGCATCGGCGAACTGACGGGCAGGACGGGACTGGAGGTCCGCGCGCTGCGCAAACGCCTCGGCGTCCTGCCCTGCGTCTTTCAGATCGACACCCTCGCCGCCGAATTCCCTTCCGACACCAATTATCTCTACATGACCTATAATGGGCGACATTCAGACGTCGATCCGAGCGGTGACGAGGGCGTTGTGGTTTTAGGGTCGGGTCCTTATCGCATCGGCAGTTCCGTCGAGTTCGACTGGACCAGCGTGAGCACCGTAGAGGCGCTAAAAAAGTATGGCAAACGCTCGATCGTCATCAACTGCAATCCAGAGACCGTCTCGACCGACTACGACACCTCGGACCGGCTCTACTTCGAGGAGTTGACCTTCGAGCGCATCGCCGACATCTGCGAGTTCGAGCAGCCCCACGGCGTCGTTGTCTCGGTCGGTGGGCAGACTCCGAACAACCGCGCCAGGGCGCTGCAGCAGTACGGTTTCTGCCTGCTGGGCACCGACGCTGTGAATATCGATCGCGCCGAGGACCGCAACAAGTTCTCCGCCTTGCTGGACCGGCTGGGCATCCGGCAACCCGCGTGGAGCAGCCTGACCGATCTCGATGACATGAAGAGCTTTGCCGCGCGCGTCGGCTACCCCGTCCTGGTGCGGCCATCCTACGTGCTCTCCGGCAACGCCATGAACATCTGCAACACGCAGGAAGAATTGGAGCAGTACACGCGCGAGGCCGCCGCCGTCTCGCCTGAGCATCCCGTCACCGTCTCCAAATTCTTCCAGAAGGTCAAGGAGATCGAGCTAGACGCCGTAGCACAGCGCGGCAGGGTCAAAGCGCATATCATCGCCGAGCATATCGAAAACGCGGGCGTCCACTCTGGCGACGCGACCATCGTCCTGCCGCCCCAGACGCTCAACACAGAGACCATCGGCAAGATCGAAGCGGTCGGGCGCGCCATTGCCGAGGCGCTGAACATCACCGGACCCTTCAACATTCAGTTCCTGGCGAAGGATAATGAGGTCTACGTCATCGAAGTGAACCTGCGCGCATCGCGAACGTTCCCCTTCATCTCCAAGGTCACAGGCGTCAACTTCATCGAGTTATTCGTAGACGCCCTCTTCAGCGAGAACGTCCCCGCCGTCGTCATTCCCGAGCTGGCCTTCACAGCGGTCAAGGCACCGCAGTTCTCGTTCTCGCGCCTCACCGGGGCCGACCCGATCCTGCGCGTCGAGATGGCCTCGACCGGCGAGGTAGCGTGCTTCGGCGAAGATCTCGAAGATGCCTACCTCAAAGCAATCCTCGCCACGGGCGGCACCATTCCGCGCAAAGGCATCTTCATCAGCCTGGGCGGCGACGACAAGAAGCAGACCTTCCTGGAAAGTGCTCGCCTGTTCCCTACGCTCGGCGTCCCGCTCTACGCCACGGAGAAGACCTGCGCCTTTCTGCAGCAAAACGGCATTGCAGCGACGATGCTCTACAAGATCCACGAGCAGCGCTCGCCCAACGTCCTGAACTACTTCCGCGATGGTAAGATTGACCTGGCGATCAACGTCGTGGACTGGCACATTGAGAAGGAGGTCGACGACGATTACGCAATGCGCCGCTACGCCGTCGACCACAATATCCCATTGTTTACCAAAATCAAGCAGGCGCGCCTCTTCATCAAGGCGCTGGTAGAGAAGGATCTGGCGACGATCCCCGTCAAGTCGTGGAACGAGTATTGATTGTTTCAATTTCAGTAGGGGCCCGCCTTGCGCGGGCCCTTAGGCGAGGAAAGAACGTGATGCCAATAGGCCCGCGTTTAGAAAGGAGCATGACGAGTATGGCTGAAGAAGTACTGATAGGATCGATCGTGCTGCCGGAACGTGTGATGCAGGGGACGCTCCATGTCGTTGACGGCAAGATTGCGCGTATTGAAGAGGGCTTTGCGGAAGGTAGCTACACATACGATTTTCGCGGCAAGTACCTGCTGCCGGGGCTGATCGAAGTACACGGCCATCTGCGCGAACCTGGACTCGACTACAAAGAGGATATTCCGCACGGCTCGCGAGCGGCACTCGCGGGCGGCTTCACCACGATCTTCGATATGCCGAACACGAAACCGCCCACAACCACGGTAACACGCGTCGAAGAGCACATACAGCGCTACAGCGGTCGCTGCTACACAGATTTCGCCATCAACATGGGTACCTCGCTTGAGGATATCGACGAACTGAAGAGGGTCGAGCGCGAGCGCATCACCTCCGTCAAGATCTTCGCCGCCGGGCACGCCACGACGCCCACGACGATCGGGCGCATCAGCGATATCGCACGCGTCTTCGCGATCCTGGGCGAGCGGGGCATCATGGCACTCATCCATGCCGAGAATCAGGAGCTCGTTGATTACTTCACACATCAGTATCGCGACGTTCTGGGACGGCACGATCCCTATGCCTGGGGCGAGGCGCGCAACGGATGCGTCGTGCTGACCTCGGTCCTGGAGATGATTGCGCTGGCGAAGCAATTCGGCGTCAAGCTCTACCTGCTGCACCAATCCACTGCCGAGGAGTTCGCGGCGATCGAGTTTGGACGCACGCTCGGTGTCGATGTCTACGGCGAGGTCACCACGGTACACCTGGCCTTCAGCAGCGCCGACTACAAGGAGCGGGGCAACCTGATCAATATCTCGCCCGCCCTGCGCACTCCCGACGTGCAGGAGAAACTGTGGCAACTACTGCGCGCCGGGAAGATCGATACTGTGGCGACCGATCACGCGCCGCACACGCTGGCCGAGAAGCGGCGCGAGAGCGTCTGGGACGTATCATCGGGCCTGCCAGGTTTTCAAGAGGCGCTGCCGCTGTTGATCAGCAACTGGGTGCGGCGCTTCGGGCATGAGACCCTGGAGGAGGGGCTGGTGCGCATCGGGCAGGTCACATCGCGCAATATCGCACGCATCTTTGGCTTCGAGCAGAAGGGCGGATTAGAGGTGGACAAGGATGCAGATATCGTCGTCGTCGACACGCGGCAGCTCTGGCACGTGGGGCACGACGACCTGTTCACGAAAAATAAGTGGTCGGCGTGTGAAGGGATGGAACTGATCGGACGCCCGGTCACAACGTTTCTGCGCGGACAAAAGGTGTATGCGCATGGGGAGGTCATCGGTGAGGCGCAGGGAGAGCATATAGAAAGGGAATAGTGATGAACGATCCGAAAGTTATGCGGTTATTCACCCAGGCCGGCGCGATTATCAGCGCCAGTCACTTTGTGTACAGTTCCGGTCGGCATAGCTCGGTCTATGTCAATAAGGACGCCCTGTACCTGCACACCAATATCGTCGCGCAGCTCTGCGCACTGATGGCGCGACCGTACAATGCGCAAGAGGTTGATGTCGTCGTTGGACCGGTGCTGGGCGGCATCGTGCTGTCGCAGTGGGTCGCGCATGCGCTCAACGAATGCCGCTCCACAGGTGAGACGCTGGCGGTCTACGCGGAGAAGGAGAGCGACGGTCCAGACAAAACGTTCGTCTTTCATCGCGGCTACGATCGCTATATTGCTGGTAAGAATATCCTCGTCGTCGAGGATGTCTTGACGACCGGCGGCTCCGCCCGCCAGGTGATCGAGGCCGTGCGCAGACATGGAGGCAACGTTATAGGACTGAGCGCGTTATGTAATCGCGGCGATGTACAATCCGCCGCTGTGGGGAATGTGCCCATCCAGCAACTGGTGACGATCGCGCTGGAGACCTTTGCCGAGGAGGATTGCCCTTTCTGCCAACAAGGGGTGCCGGTTAACACAGAACTGGGCAAAGGGAGGGCATTTCTGGCGCGGCGCTTGTAGCAGTGAAAGAAGGAAACCATGAAATTTATAGAGAAATTGTTAGCGGCCTCACGCGAGAATAACAGTTTGCTTTGTGTAGGATTGGACCCTGAGCCGGTGCGCTTTCCACCACAGTATCTTGGCGAGCCTGCCGAGGAGTCGGTCCTGCGCTTTTGCCAGGACATTATCGATGCCACGGCTCCCTACGTCTGTGCCTTCAAGCCGAATGTCGCATTCTTCGAGGTAATGGGAGCGCGCGGAATGGATGTGTTCCAGGAAGTAATCAAGGCGATTCCGGCGCATATTCCTGTGATCGTAGATGCCAAGCGTGGCGACATTGGCAATAGCGCGCACAACTATGCGTCGGCCTTCTTCGATACCTATGGCTGTGATGCCTTGACGGTCAATCCATATCTCGGGCGAGATAGCGTCGAACCCTTTCTGGCGCATCGCGATAAGGGCGTCTTTCTGCTGTGCCGCACCTCTAATCCGGGTGCGCGCGACTTCCAGAGCCTGCTCGTGCAGGATGCCGACGGCACGGTAAGGCCATTGTACGAGGTGGTCGCGCAGCAGGTACAGGAATGGGGGGACAATTGCGGCCTGGTTGTGGGGGCCACATATCCCAGAGAACTGAGGAGAATTCGGGAGCTCTGTTCTGATCTGCCACTTCTGATTCCAGGGGTGGGCGCGCAGGGCGGCGACCTGACCGCATCGGTCGCTGCGGGCGTAGATGCTCGGGGCGAAAAGGCGATCATTGCAGTTTCGCGCGCAATTTTGTATGCTGGTGATGGTGCTGAGTACGCCAGCGCTGCCGGGAAGGCGGCGCGCTCGTTCCGCGATCGTATCAACAAAGCAAGAAGCGGACAACTGTGAAATAGGGGCCTTGATGAATCTACAGACCGAACTGGCGCCGCGTCACAAAAGCGGGCTTTTGCTGCGCAACCCGGTGCTCACCGCGTCGGGCACTTTCGGCTTCGGCATGGAGTACGCGAAGATCGCCGAAATCCAGCGCTTAGGAGCCATTATCTGTAAAGGGACGACACTGCATGCGCGAAGCGGCAACGGACAGCCGCGCACGCTTGAGACAGCGGCGGGGATGCTCAATGCCATCGGATTGCAAAATCCAGGCATCCGTGTCGTCGTGGAGCGCTTTACCCCGCTCTGGGCGAACTGGCAGACGCCGGTCCTGGTCAATATCGCCGGCAACACGATCGAGGAGTTTGTGGAACTGGCTGAACGGCTGGAGGGGGTTGCGGGCGTCGCCGGTATCGAGATGAACGTATCGTGCCCCAATGTGCATCGTGGGGGCGCGGTATTTGGTTCAAGTCCAGAGATGGTCGCCGACGTAACGGCGGCAGTGCGGCGCGCAACGACGCTGCCCCTCATCGTAAAACTCTCGCCCAACACCGGCGACGTGCGCCCCATGGCTGTGGCGGCGGCGGAGGCGGGCGCTGATGCCGTTTCGCTAATCAATACAATAACGGGCATGAGCATCGATGTGCGAGCACGCCGCCCGGTGCTTGGCAATGGGACGGGTGGCCTCTCGGGACCAGCGATCAAACCGATCGCGCTGCGCATGGTCTACGAAGTAGCCACCGAACTGCGCTCTTCACATCCACACGTTCCTATCGTTGGCCTGGGTGGCATCTGCACAACGAACGACGCGCTCGAATTCCTCATGGCCGGCGCGTCGGCGATCCAGGTGGGAACGATTAACTTCATCAATCCGCACGCGGGCGTCGATATTATCGAGGGGATCGAGGCGTTTCTGCGCGCTGAGGGCGTGGAAGATGTGAAGGATATTATTGGCGTGGCTCTGCCCTGTTGAAAAGGCATCACCTGTTCACAGGGGTACCGCACAAGGTGTCACAAGTGTCACATTGCTCGTGAAGCGGCCTGTAGAGCTGGCTCACAATGTGACACCTCCGAAAATGAGGGTGTCACAATCGTCACATTGCCCCTTGCTATCTCTACATCCCTGTCAATCCTCTTTGGGATATGTCAACATGACAATGGATATCCGCGCTTGTCTTTGGGATATCCCAACGTCCAATGCGATATCCGCTCAAGGGGGGTATATAGGGTGTCACAATCGTCACATTGTGAACCCGCTCCACAGGCCGCTTCACGGGCAGTGTGACGATTGTGACACCCTGTACACCCCTGGCCTGGTCAGAGGATGTCCTCCGACCTCTCTCAGGCAAATCTGATAGGAGTCGTCGTTCATCAGGGCACCATCGAGTTATATGTAAATCGGCAACTGCTAAGGAGTGTCAGCGATAGTACTTACACACATGGTCGCATAGGCGTCCTCGCCGGAAATAATGGTAACTCTGCTGAGGCCATGTTTAGCAATGCAAAAGTGTGGGCGCTATAGTTTTATGTGCGATTATCGGGTAGAGATGTCAACATCTGGATTGCTCCAATCGACGCTCAGGAAGCTGGCACCTCTATTATCCAGACAGGCATAAAAAGTCGAGAATTATTGTCCGTTGCCGTATTCAGCCTGCAGCGGCCCGGCAACCTCCTCGGCCAGGCGATGTACGATCCCCTCTGGATATGGATATCTCAGGTTCAGGATCAGGTGATTGGCACCGGCTTCGATGTAGCTCTGTGTCGTAGTGCGTACCGCGCTCAGATCGGCGGGATTAACAACGAGTTGCACGGAGCGCGCAATCTCGGCGGGATCACGGCCAATGGCGGCGCAGTGTCCATCCAGGACGGTGTTTTTGTGTTGGAATTCCTCGGTTGAGCCGCCGGCGAAGTTCCATACACTGGCGTACTGGGCCACGATGCGCAGGGTGAGCTGTTCACCGCCGCCACCGATAACGAACGGCGGGTATGGTTTCTGCAGCGGCTTGGGTTCGCAGCGCGCCCCCTGCAACTGATAATACTTGCCATCGAAGTCGGTGACGGTCTGCGTCCATAGTAGCTTGATCACCTCGCACGCTTCGCCCAGGCGGCGGATGCGCTCTCCAGGCTTATAGAGGGGGATACCGTAAGCCGTGTGCTCCAGTTCGTTCCAACCCGCGCCGATGCCGAAATCCAGGCGACCCTGCGAAACGATATCGACGGTCGCAGCCATATTCGCCAGCACAGCGGGATGCCGGTATGTATTGCCCGTGACCATAAGGCCCACACGGAGGCGCTTCGTCAGCGTCGCGTAAGCCGATAGCAACGTCCAGCCTTCGAGGCACGGACCGGTCGGATCGTTGCCCAGCGGCATAAAATGATCGAAGAGCCAGGCGTGCTCGATGACCGGTATCTGGTCGGCCTCCAGCCAGACACGGAGCATGTCCTCGTACGTCGTGTTCTGAGGGGCGGTCTTAATACCAAAACTCAGGCGTCTCTTTTCCATTGCATCCTCTTTGTGACTAAATGCGGTCCTGCGGCTCGAAGCCGAGGATACGCAGCACATTACTCATCGTCTGCGTTGTCGCCTGCACGAGCAGGGCGCGGAACGTTTTTACCGTCTCATCAGTTTCTTTGACGATCGGTGGGGTGTGCTCATAGAAATCGCTGAAGTGCGCCGCCAGCTCGTATGCGTAGGATGCGAGCATGTTGGGCGCCGTCTTCTCGCTTGCGTCTGCCAGTTGGCGCGGGTAGGCGTCGATGTGGCGCAACAGTTCCCACTCGCTCTGCTCCAATTGGACCGGGAGCTGCTCAAGTCGCTCGGGAAGGACATCGCCGGAGTCCTGTAGGCGGCGCTGAATACTGTTGGCGCGCGCGTAGGCGTACTGCAAGTAGACGCCGGTATCGCCGTTGGGGCGCAGCGCCTCATCGATGTCCAGGGCAATAATCTGTTGCAGGCTGAAGCGAATCATAAAGTAGCGGATCGCCGACGCGGCCAGCGCGGAGGCGGTCTCCTGCGTGATCTCAGGCTTGCCATCCTGGCGGCGCACCTCAAGCATGCGCGTCGTGGCCGCGTTGATCAGGTCGTCGGCCTTGATCTCGATCCCCTTGCGGCCCGACATCGGGTAGAAATCGCGTTTGTCGGAAGTATCGACGCCCAGGCTTGCCGCAGTTCTGGCGGAGAGCGTCACCACCTCGTAGCCCAGGTGCTGTGAATTATCGGCCTGCTCAACGTAGCCCAGGCGACGCAGGCTTTCGTAGACGACCTGCTGGAGGTAGGATTGGCGTACGTCGATCACGTTGATTACGCGCTTAGCGTGACCGAAGCGCTTTGGGTTGGCCTCCTCGTTGGCCGGAGTCTTGTTGTCGGGTGTGCGCATCGTCCACAGCTTGCGTCCGTCGTGCTGAATGCCCCAGGGCACGAAGCTGAAATCGACGCCGATCTCGTCGGCGAGTCCGAACTTCCAGAGCTGGTACGCGATATCTTTGGCCGTGTAGGTTGCGGTCCCATCGCTTCTGACGAGGATCTTATCGCTACTGCGGTCGCCCTCGCTGGTCTGCGTATCGCCCTCACCGAAGGGGAGAATCCAGCAGCCGGCGGCGGGTCCGGTCTCAGGCTTCTCCAGGAGGTTGCGGTCGCGTAGCATCTCGAACGTCTTTCTCCACAGTCCCGCATGCAGGAGCACGGACTCCCAGGTGAGCAGGTCGTAGGAGATATTGAGGCGCGACATCGTGTTGAGATGCGCCTGGACGATCTGGCGCGAGATCTCGGCGGCGAGCAGTGGATAATCGGGGCCGGTGGCTGGCTCGTCGCCATGTTCGATGGCGCGTAGAACGGTTCTGCGCAGCTCCAGCGCCTCGTGCCCCGACTCCGATTCTTTGTCTTCGTAGAGCCTACCGACGGCGACGTAGACGCGCGAACAGAAGTAGTCGAACGACTCCCCTGGCTGCTGCTCGTTTCCCTCGGGCATCTGCAACTTGCCCTGATGGATCAGCGTAAATCCGACGACGACATCGGCGACCTGGACGCCCGAATCGTCGATATAGTTGTCGGCCTCGATCTGGTATCCCTGAGAGCGCAGCATGCGTACAACCGTGTCACCGATACAGGAGTTGCGTAGGTGGCCGACGTGCGCGGCCTTGTTGCTATTGATATTGGTATGCTCGACAATCACCTTTGTGCCTATGCCGCTCTCGCTCAGTCCGAAGTCGGGACCGGCCTCCAGCACGCGTTCGATGATGGTTCTGCCAACCTGGACACGGTTCAGGCGGAAATTGACGAAGCCAGGCTTCGTCGCCGTGATCCCCTCGATGGCGGAGGGTTGCATGTCTTTCAAGATGACAGTGAGCGCCTCGGCGATCTGTAGTGGAGGACGTCCCAGTTTGTTCTTGGACCAACCCATGACGGGCATCGAGTAATCCCCGAAGCTGCTCTGGGCCGAGAAACGCAGGTCGATGGGCAATTTCTCTATATCGAATGATATCTCTTCTTGCTCAAGATAAGTCGTCACGGCTCGTTTCACCAGCGCCGTGAGGTAGTCATAAAAATCTTTGGGTGCGGACTCGGACATGTGCTGTGCCTCACTGATAACGGTCATTACAATGCTTTCCTCTCTTCGATCCAAACTATTGTGACTTACTATAGCGTAGCACACGCGGATGGTCAAGCGTCTGATCCATTGCATTTCTCCGGCAAGCCCGCGAGTGACAGTACTCTATCGGCGAGCGCCGGTCGGTTCCATCACACAACTGAAAGGCATGACATTGCCGGGATTGTCGGGTAAGATAAGAATAGGGAAAAGAAATCAGGCGGAAATTTTCTGGAGGTGTACATCATGTTAGCTTCTGTACTGCAAGACGGTCTGAAAATGACTGTTACCCCCGGTTTTTCCTGGGACGAAGAGACGCATGTATTCAGAGGCCCGGTCCTGTATGGCGATGAGATTCTCACGCTCTGTGTGACCCGAGAGCGCATGCAGCGCTCGATCAACAGTAGCCTGGATGCCGACGAAGATATCGAGGTGCTCTTCGATCCGGCGTACTGGGTTGCAGAGGCTGAGCGCCTGCACGTGCCCGAAGTCTACTTCGAAGATGAAGACGATCTGGGGCCGGAGGATCTACCAGAATAGTGGCGGAGAACTCCCCGCCACTAAGCAAACGGGCGCTACGAAAGGTAGATGCCCGACCAATCGCCGAAGTAAAGTCCATTGCCGTTAAGCGTCACGCCATGCACAGAAGGGGGAATGACCGCCGTGAGCGTCTGGTGGTCCACAGGGAGCCAGGCGACGTCTGAAATGGCGATCCGCTCGGCCTTGTCGTAGAGCGCGAGCCGCGCGTTCCCTGACAACTGTTCGGCCTGCATCACGGTCTCATCGAAGGCTGTATTGCGCCATAGTCCGTTGTTGCCGCTCGCGGTCGAGAGGAGATTCAGCGCCAGTGCATCATATGGGTCCGGGAAGTCCGCGCTCCACTGGGTGAAGCCAAACGGGATCTGGCCCTTCTGCACCTCGTCGAGGTAGGCGTCCGCTTCAATTGGCCTTAGTTGAATGGGGATACCCAATACTAGCTGCCACGTCTGCTGCAACACGGTCGCCTCGCTGGCGCTTACCAGAGAGTTTGGATAGGAGAAGGTCACAAGCGGCACCTTTGATAAGTCGGGATATACCGACTGGAGCAAAGTTTTGGCCTTATGCTTATCGAATTGCAGGCCGGTATACGCGTCGCCCTGGTAGCCGGGCATCCCTGGCGGAAGGATAGTCTGTGCCGGAAGAACGGAATTTTCGAAAATTGTGTACGCCAGATCCCCTTTATCCACCGATTGTGCAAACGCCTGTCGCACCGCCAGTTTGTTGAAGGGTGACTTTGTGGTATCAAAGAAGAGCACATCCGTCTGTAAGAGTGGTGTGCGCACAAAGCCGTTGGATGATGTTGCCGCCACCTGGTCGTCGGGTCTCAGGTTCCAGACAAAATCATACTGCCCGGCGCGGTAGGCCGTATATGCGTCTCTCTGGTTATTGACGAAGAACATATCTACCTCCGTCAGCCGCGTCTTATTGCCATAATAATACGGATTCGGCGTAAAGATCATTTTGATATTATGGTCCCATTCCTTCAACTGAAATGGTCCCGCCCCTACGCCGCTCATCGCCGCGTGTAGCATCCAGTTTTTCTGTCCATAGCGCTCGATCACCTTCTGATTCAGCGGAAAAAAGAGCGAATTGGTGAGTTCCGCCAGAAAATAGGCCGTGGGTTGCACCAGCGTGACCTGCAAGGTATGGGCGTCCACGGCCTTGAGTCCGCTCAGCGTCGTGGCCTTGCCATCAGCGACAGCGGAGGCGCCCACGATCGGCGCTTCCAGTCTGGTAGCGAGGCTGGAGCCGACCGAAGGGAGCAGGGCGCGCGTCCAGGTGTAGACGTATGCCTGCGCCGTCACAGGCGTTCCGTCAGAGAAGGCCACGTCTGGATTGATAGCGAAGGTATAGACCTTACCATCGTTGAAGATCTGCCATGTTGCCTGGTCGGGAACGACGTTCAGGTTCTGATCGGTTCTGACCAGTCCGGTATAGAGCATCCCGACCGCAAGAGCTGAATTGGCGTCTGGATCCATTGCTGGATCGAGTGTCGCCACATCATTGACGCCGACATCGGGAAACCTCAAGACCTGTCTTGCCGCCGGCTTTGCGTTATGAGAGGTAGAGACCGTCGTGCCAGCGCACGCGGTGAGGAGTAGAAGCATTGAACAGAGTAAAGAGAGAGAGAGAGACCATGTATGTTGTCGTTTAAATACATGAGAGATAGAATGATGCATCGAGCTACTCACTTTCCGATGTCGCGGGAAAACCTGCGAGAGTTAAACTTCCTCGCTATTTTACTACGTTAGAGAAAATACTCCAATACCTGGGCGCTAAATAATTCTTTGTGGCTATAGCAGCGCTAATTTTAAATCTCGTCATGAAATTGTGATAGGTCTGTGACGGCTTCGATGCGCTAGAAAGAGCGCTGTTTGGGCCTGCAAGCCGCTCTGCAAGCCGTACGAAAAGGAAGCACATCACTGTTTATATGTCAATTTGTTCCTTATTGAGGATATGATACACTAAATGGTGTCAACAGATGTTCCTCAAACTGCAACACAGAGAGGTGAATTTGAATGCAAGATATCTACATTATCGATGGAGCCAGAACGGCATCTGGCACTTTCATGGGTTCGTTTTCGGATGTGAGTGCCGTTGATCTCGGCGTCGTAGCAACGAAAGGCGCGTTGGAGCGCAGTAAAGTCGACCCCAACTTAATTGATCAGGTAGTGATCGGAAACGTAATTCAGTCCAGTAAAGATGCTGGTTATTTGGCACGTCACGTGGCGTTGAAGGCCGGTCTGCCTATTGATGCACCCGCTCTCACTGTGAATCGCCTGTGCGGATCTGGCATGCAGGCCATTGTGAGCGTTGCTCAATTTTTATTGCTGGGCGATGGAAACATTGGTCTTGCTGGTGGTACCGAGAATATGACGCAGGCTCCTTATGTCCTGCGTGGTGCACGCGCCGGCTTCAAATACGGCACATTTCCACAATTAGAGGATACGCTCTGGGATTCTCTCTATGATACGTACATCGATTGTGGGATGGCGATCACCGCCGAGAATCTGGCCGAGAAGTACGGGCTAACGCGTCAGCAGATAGACGAGTACGCGTTGCGCAGTCAGACAGCGGCACGCGCAGCCCAGAAGGCCGGTCGCCTTGCTGAAGAGATCGTCCCTGTCACGATTAAGGACCGCAAGGGAAACCCTGTTGAGGTCACGCAGGACGAAGGTATTCGCGATATCACGATAGAGTCGCTGACAAAGCTGCCCGCCCGCTTCAAAAAGGGCGGCGTTGTAACGCCAGGAAATGCCAGCGGCATCAATGACGCGGCGGCCAGCGTGGTCGTGGCGACGGGCGATGCGGTGAAGCAGCATAACCTCAAGCCGATCGCGCGCCTTGTCAGTTGGAGTGTTGCGGGTGTTCCGCCTGAGATCATGGGGTTTGGACCTGTTCCCGCTATTCGCCAGGCCCTCAAGAAGGCCGATCTCAAGCTTGAAGATATGTCTCGTGTAGAGGTCAATGAGGCGTTTTCGGCGCAGTACCTGGCCGTTGAGAAAGAGCTGGGCCTCGATCGCAACAAGACCAATGTGAACGGCGGCGCTATCTCCATCGGCCATCCACTGGGCGCCAGCGGCACGCGCGTTGTGCTGACTCTGGCGTACGAGCTCAGGCGCAACAACTTCAGGTATGGCGTTGCCTCGCTCTGTATCGGCGGCGGACAGGGTATCGCTGCGGTCATTGAGAACGTCGCTTCGTAGTCAGTCCTGCTCATCATCGGCTCTTCGGCTTTTTGTCCGGC
>DAOTTD010000336.1:0-9871 GCA_034438015.1 Ktedonobacteraceae bacterium
GGGCTACTTTGTCGAACCCACCGTGCTGGTCGATGTCAAGCAAGACATGCGGGTGGTGCAGGAAGAGATCTTTGGCCCGGTGCTGGTGGCCCAGCCCTTTAAGGATATCGAGGATGTGTTGTCCAAGTCCAACGATAGCATTTATGGCCTGGGTGGTGGCATCTGGACCAACGATCTGGCCAGGGCGCATCGCATCGCAGCGCAGCTACAGACTGGCACTGTCTGGATCAACTGCTACGACGTCTTTGACGCGGCGCTGCCCTTCGGCGGCTATAAGCAGTCGGGCTGGGGCCGCGAAATGGGCCACGAGGTCCTGGAGAACTACACCGAGGTCAAGTCCGTCTGTATCCGCCTCTGAACACTGAGGCGATGGGAAGCTGTCGTCTACCCCTCTTGTGTCAGATAAGAGGCTAGTAGAGATAGGTTGGTAGAAACCGTGTCAGGAAGAGCGTTCTGCTTTTTCGTGACTGCCGTCAAGCAGGACGATCTTTCTGGCCTCAGACCCGATTTGATAGAAGACTGAAAGTGATCAGGAAGCACTCCAGGCTAGACAAATGCTCGTTCAGAATAACCTCAATTGTCGGGAAAGGGAAGCGGTGAACCACGAGGCTTTCTCTTCGCCGGGTTGAAGACTTTGATAGGCAAAGAGAGATCCCTCGTGGGCATGGACCAGGAGGGATCATCCATGGATGTCTATGACGCAAGAGGGAAACGAACCGGAAGGGTCGATCACGATGGGGCCGTGTATAACGCCTCTGGGAAGTATATGGGCAGAGTGGATCATGATGGTCTGGTCTTCAATGGCTATAACTCCTTTGTCGGTCAGGTCCAGGACAATGGTATTGTCTGTCTTGCAAACGGCGAGATCATGGCCCGTGTAGACGATGAGGGGGCTATCTATGAAGCGAGACCTGTCCAGGGGAGCTGTGCTCGCAGCCAGCCCTCACGGGTGATAGGGAGAGTCGTCCCGATAAGCCCTGTCTATCTTTCAGGAGCCGCCGCTTTTCTCTTCCTGGGGGAAGGCATGTTCCGGTCCTGGCCCTCTTTTTTCTTTGTACCTGCCTGGTTCTTATAACAGACATCATCGTCAATCTGGCGCGGAGATTCCTCATTACCAAAGGGACAGCGAGGAAAGAACCGCTCCATTTACCTCCCTGGACAGAAGTGGGAGATCGCAATAAAACGTCGTCACTATGTAGATGTCGGACACGCTTGTCAGTCCGAGCCAACCGCTAGCAAGGAGGTTCAAGACACCCGGCACGTTCAGATCCCGCGATTACCATTCCGCTTTCTATCCACGTATTTCGCTGAAGTGACCTGTATTGTTGCGCAGAGATGCGCAAACGAAAGAACAAGGAGAGTAAGAGATGAAAGCAGCCGTTGTCCATGATTTTACATCCCCACTGCGTATTGAGGATGTCCCCAAACCCGAACCCGAACCCGATAAGATTGTGGTCAAGATCGAAACCTCCGGCTTATGTCATACCGACATCCACGCCGCCCACGGCGACTGGCCCGTCAAACCCACCCTTCCCCTCATCCCCGGTCATGAAGGGGTCGGCATTGTCGAGTCGGTGGGACAGGGAGTGACCCGCGTCAAAGAGGGCGATCGGGTGTCCATTCCCTGGCTGGGCTATGCCTGTGGTCACTGCCGCTATTGCGTCTCCGGCTGGGAAACGCTCTGCGAGGAGCAGCTCAACACCGGCTATTTCCTTCCCGGGGCCTATGCCGAATATGCTCCGGCCTTCGCCAATTATGTGGCCAAAGTGCCCCCCAATGTCAATCCCTTCGATGCCGCCCCGCTGACCTGTGCAGGCGTCACCACCTATAAGGCCGTCAAGGTGAGCGGGGCACGCTCCTCCGACCTGGTGGCCATCTTTGGCATCGGGGGTCTCGGACATCTGGCGATGCAGTATGCGAAAATTGCCGGCGCGACGGTGGTGGCCGTGGATCTGCTCGACGAGAAGTTGGCGTTGGCAAGGCGGCTGGGGGCCGACTACACCGTCAACGCCCGAACACAGGACCCGGTGGAGGAGATCAAGAAGCTTGGGGGCGCGGATGCGGCGATCGCGGTGGCGGTCTCGCCCAAAGCCTTCGAGCAAGCGTATCGCTCGCTGCGGCGGGGGGGCAAGCTGGTCTTTGTGGCCCTGCCAGCCGACAACTTCGTGCAGCTGCCCATCTTTGAGACCGTGCTCAACGGCATCAATATCCAGGGCTCGATTGTGGGAACGCGCCTGGACCTGCAAGAAGTCTACGACCTGCACGCGGCCGGCAAGACGCACGTGATTTTGGAGACGCGCCGCCTCGAGTCGGTCAATGAGGACTTCGAGGAAGTGGAGAAAGGGCAGGTCCAGGCTCGCCTCGTCTTCGAAATGTGAGTCGTGCCCTCCAACCGACGCAGCGCGCGACGGCGTCGCGTGGTCGGTCGGAAGAGGGCATCTTCCGTGACATCCTGTCACGGTCGTGCAGAAGCCTGATGCGCCGGAGCAAGAGCGCAGAGGGCTGGGAGCCGAGTCAGCACGTTGGACCGGGAACCATGGACGCGTGAGGGCAACCACCGTGGCCAACCACGGTGCTCGCGCGCGCCCGTGCGGCTCCCCGGTCCCCGGTGACTTCTGGCCCACCTTCCCCGCTCTGGCATGCAGCGTGGAGTAGACAAAGAGGACACCAGACTATGAGCAGCCTTAGCTTTGAAGACACCGATACTATTTTGTCCGAGAAACGCGTGTTCGCCCCACCAGCCGAGGTGGTGGAGCAGGCGAACATCACCGCCTACATGAAATCGAAGGGCTTTGACGACTACGAGGCGTTTTTCCAATGGTCCCTGGACCACCGCTTCGAGTTCTGGGAAGATATGGCGAAGGAACTGCACTGGTTCGGGCCATGGAAAGAAACATTCAAATGGACCGAGAAGCCCTTCTTTCAGTGGTTCACCGATGCCACCTTCAATATTACCTACAACTGCCTCGACCGGCACATGGATACTCCCGTCCGTGATAAAGTGGCCTTCTACTGGGAGGGCGACGATGGCTCGACGCGCACGCTGACCTACCATGACCTGTACGTGCTCACCAATCGCATGGCCAAAGCCTTGCAGAATCTAGGGGTGCACAAGGGCGATCGTGTGGCGATCTACCTGCCCGCCATCCCCGAGCAGGTGGCCGCGCTGCTAGCGGTGGCGCGGCTGGGCGCGGTCCACAATGTCGTCTTTGGCGGCTTCGCCGCCAGTTCGCTGCGCGATCGCATCATCGACGCGGGTGCCACAGTGCTGATCACCGCCGATGGCAACCATCGTGGGGGCAAACTGATCGAGCTCAAGAAGATCGCTGATGAGGCCATCGAGGAGACGCCGACCATCGAGAAGACTCTGGTCGTGCGTCGCCTGGGCAGCGAGGTGGCGATGCAGGCGGGGCGCGATGTTTACCTGGACGACTTGCTCAAGGAGATCCCCGAAGAGACTGTCGTGCCCTGCGAGCCGATGGACAGTGAGGACATGCTCTACATTCTCTACACCAGCGGCAGCACCGGCAAGCCCAAGGGCGTCGTACATGTGCAGGGCGGCTACGCCGTGGGCGTCTACGCGACCACCAAATTGGTCTTCGACATCAAAGATCACGACGTCTTCTGGTGTACCGCCGACATCGGCTGGGTGACGGGCCATAGCTATATCGTGTACGGTCCCTTGATGAACGGGGCGACCAGTGTGCTCTTTGAGGGCATCCCCACCTCTCCGCAGCCCGACCGCTTCTGGAGCGTCGTCGAGAAGTTCAAGGTCAGTATCCTCTACACCTCCCCCACCGCTATTCGCGGCCTGATGCGCTTCGGGGAGGAGTGGCCGGCCAAACACGATCTCTCCAGCCTGCGCCTGCTGGGCACGGTGGGTGAACCGATCAATCCCGAAGCCTGGATGTGGTACCATCGCAATATCGGACGCAGCGCGCTGCCGATCATGGACACGTGGTGGCAGACGGAGACCGGCATGATCCTGATCAGTCCCACGGTCCGCCTTCCACTCAAGCCGGGCAGCGCCTCACGCCCACTGCCGACGATCGAAGCGGATGTGGTGGACAAGAACGGGGTGAGCGTGGGGTCAGACAAGGGCGGCTTCCTGATCGTGCGGCATCCCTGGCCGGCGCAGATGCGCACCATCTACGGCGATCCGGCGCGCTACCTGACCTACTGGGACACCATCCCCAACGTCTACTTCGCCGGCGATGCCGCCACCAAAGACAAGGATGGCTACTTCCGCATCCAGGGCCGGGTGGACGACGTGATCAAGGTGAGCGGACACCGCCTGGGTTCGATGGAGATCGAGTCGAGCCTGGTGAGCCACCCGGCGGTGGCCGAGGTCGCGGCCATCGGCAAACCAGACCAGGTGAAGGGCGAGCATGTGAAGGTCTTTGTCATTCTCAAGCAGGGCTTCACAGCGTCGATCGACCTGGAGAGGGAGCTCAAGCTGCACGTGCGCACCAGCGTGGGTCCCCTGGCCGTCCCCGACGAGCTGGAGTTCGCTCCCAGCCTGCCCAAGACGCGCTCGGGTAAGATCATGCGCCGCGTCATCCGCGCCAAGGAGCTGGGAGAGCCGATTGGCGATATCAGCACGCTCGACGGCTAGCCAGGCGGACGCGTGATGTCATTCGTCTGGTAACCTGGCCATTTCCTACCAGGTATTATGGTTCATGACTACATTGATACTGGTGGTGAAGTCGATTTTAAGCTCGAACTGAGCACGATTTTTGACTTCGCCACCAGTATCCAAAGTGGACATGAGCCATAGAATCTTATGATTTACAGATAAGTTGTATATTTATTTTTATAACTCACCGTTCGCTTAAATTTGGACGCAATTTTCACATTTGTAATGCTCATCAAGCGATGACTCACCCATTTTTCAATAGTAAGCGGAAGGATGGTCATGTAATGGCATCACCTCCCCTATACATCAATGCTCAGGTTATTGTGGAGCGTGAGCATTTTCAACACCTGCTCGCAGTTCTTCTCAAGCGAGGATACCAGGTCGTAGGTCCGACTGTGCGTGATAACGCCATTGTCTACGATACTCTTACCTCGGTCGATGATCTGCCTGTCGGCTATACCGATGAGCAGGACGGCGGCAGCTATCGTCTCAAAAAACGCGACGACAAAGCACTGTTCGGTTACGCGGTTGGTCCACAGTCGTGGAAGCGCTTCTTGCATCCTCCTGTACTTCGTCTATGGCAGGCCCGGCGCACGGGAAAAAGTTTTCAGGTACTCCCCCAACCTCAGGAAGCGCCCAGAATGGCATTTATTGGCGTGCGTTCGTGCGAATTACATGCGATTGCTATCCAGGATACTGTCTTTACTCAGGGACCGTATCAAGATACTGTTTACCAGGCGCGGCGTGAGAATCTCTGCATCGTGGCAGTGAATTGCGGACAGGCTGGCGGCACGTGTTTTTGTACCTCGATGCAGACGGGACCGCAGGTAACCAGTGGTTTTGACCTGGCATTGACAGAAATAGTGCTTACTGACGCCCATTATTTTGTTGTTCAGGTTGGTACTGAACTGGGTGCTGAATTGCTGCAAGAGGTTCCGCATAAAGCAGCCGGTGTTGAGGATATCGAACTGGCCGGGCGCATTGTCCAGAAAACCTCCGAGCAGATGGGCCGTAGCCTCGATACGACCGGGATCAAGGATCTGCTCTACCGCAACCTGGAGCATCCGCGCTGGGACGAGGTGGCGACACGCTGTCTCTCCTGCACGAACTGTACGATGGTCTGTCCTACCTGTTTTTGTACGACGGTAGAGGATACGTCTGATCTGGCGGGCGAGAATGCTGAACGCTGGCGTAAGTGGGATTCCTGCTTCGATACAAGCTTTTCTTATATTTCCGGCGGCAGTATTCGTTCCTCCGTAAAGTCTCGCTATCGCCAATGGATGACGCATAAACTCGCATCCTGGATTGATCAGTTTGGCACCTCCGGTTGTGTAGGCTGTGGGCGCTGTATTACCTGGTGCCCCGTTGGCATTGATATCACTGAAGAAGTGCGCGCCATCCGTGAGTCTGAGAGCACGACAGGAGCAACAGGAAGACCGATTGCAATGGCCGCAACGGTACAAAGGAGCAGCCTTGATGAAGACACTTGATCATGTCCTGGCGGAACACCCCTTTTTCCAGGGGCTTGCGCCTGAGTATCTCCAGTTGATGAGAGGATGTGCTACAAACGCCTCCTATGATACAGATGCGTACATCTTCCATGAAGGAGAACCGGCCGCGCATTTTTATGTTGTCCGGCGTGGCAGGGTTGCGCTTGAGATCTCTGCCGCTCAGCTTGGCATCATCACCGTTGAGACGGCCGATGCGGGTGACGTGTTCGGCTGGTCATGGCTCTTTGCGCCATATCGCTGGCATTTCAGTGTGCGCGCCGTTGAGCCTACTGGAGTCACGATGCTAGATGGTGTCTGTTTACGAGAAAAGTGCGAGCGCGATCACGATTTCGGCTATGAACTAGTGAAGCGAGTCTCTCATATTATCATAGAGCGCCTGCAAGCGACGCGGATGCAATTGCTCGATGCATACAGCATGAGTTCTAGAGGCTGGCTATGATTGTTGATACTACTGACATATCCGATCCCATGTTGCCGCAACCATACCGGGTGAAGAAGGCAAGACGTGAGACAACCGATACGGTGACGGTAGAATTTGTGCCGGAAGGCGGTGGTGAGATTACTCCTTTCGCGACCGGCCAGTTCAATATGCTCTACCTGTTTGGCGTAGGTGAGATCCCCATTTCGATCAGTGGCGATCCGACGAAACGGCGATCCCTGGTCCATACAACGCGTGACGTTGGGCTGGTGTCGAAGGCGTTCTGCATGCTCAAACCCGATGACGTGATAGGTGTGCGCGGGCCATTTGGCAGTCATTGGCCTGTTGAACAGGCCGAGGGAAAGGATCTTGTGGTAGTGGCCGGAGGTCTCGGACTGGCTCCGTTACGTTCGGTTGTGTACCTGTCCATTGCTCAACGCGAGAAATTCGCCAGAGTGTTTCTTCTCTATAGCGCACACATGCCCGAGAATCTCCTTTATAGGCGTGAACTCGAGCAGTGGCGTGCTCGCTTCGATCTTGAAGTTGACATTGTCGTGGGACATGCCGATCGCACCTGGCGTGGAGACGTCGGCTACGTGACGAAGTTTATTCCCAGAGCGCACTTCGATCCAGAGAATACGGTCGCCATGATCTGTGGCCCAGAAGTCTTGATGCGCTTCTCGGCGGTCGAACTTCAGGGGCGTGGTGTGGCAGCGGAGAATATTTTTATCGCTATGGAGCGCAACATGAAATGCGGTATTGGCCTGTGCGGACATTGCCAGTTCAGTCCTTACTTTATCTGTAAGGATGGTCCCGTCTTCCAGTATAGCCGCGTGCAAGATTTATTAGTGAAGGTAGAGGTGTAAGATGGCAGAAATACCGCGCAGGCGACCTCCAAAGCTGGCTGTCTGGAAATTTGCTTCCTGCGATGGCTGCCAGTTGAGCCTGCTGGATTGCGAAGACGAATTGTTGGCGCTCGCTAGCGAAGTTGAGATCGCTTATTTCCCTGAGGCTTCGCGCATGATGGTCAAAGGCCCCTATGATCTCTCGCTGGTCGAAGGCTCGATTACGACTCCGCATGATGCCGAACGTATCAAGCAGGTGCGCCAGGTGTCAAAATACCTGGTCACCATCGGCGCGTGTGCCACGGCTGGCGGTATCCAGGCTCTGCGCAATTTTAAGGATGTCAAGCAATTTATTTCCATCGTCTACGCCTCGCCGCAATACATCGATGCGCTTGCAACCTCGACGCCCATCTCGAACCATGTGCCTGTCGACTTTGAGTTACGTGGTTGCCCCATCAATAAGCACCAGTTGATCGAAGTCATTACGGCCTATTTGAACGAACGCAGACCAAACACGCCGCCACAGAGTGTGTGCGTCGAATGCAAGCTGCGTGGAACGGTCTGTGTCATGGTTGCGCATGGGACGCCCTGCCTGGGTCCCGTCACTCACGCTGGCTGCGGTGCAATCTGTCCGGCTTATAATCGTGGCTGCTACGGCTGCTATGGCCCTAAAGAAACACCCAACACAGCGTCATTGAGTAAGCGTTGGATACAGCTTGGCGCAACAAAAGGTCAGGTTATGCGTACCTTCCGTAGCTTCAACGCCTGCGCTGAACCATTCCTGAAAGAGAGCGAGCACTATGAAAACGAAGAAGATCCAGGTCGATCCTCTGGCCCGCGTCGAAGGTGAGGGTGTGCTTTATGTGAAGATCCGCGCTGGCAAGCTTGAGGATATCAAATTCAAGATCATTGAGCCGCCGCGCTTCTTCGAGGCTCTGCTGCGCGGTCGCATGTATAATGAGGCACCCGATATCACTGCGCGTATCTGTGGTATCTGCCCGGTTGCCTACCAGATGAGCACCGTTCACGCGTTGGAAAATGCCTGTGGTGTGGTCGTTGATGGACAACTACGTGCCTTACGTCGTCTGCTCTATTGTGGCGAATGGATCGAGAGTCACGTCCTGCATATATTCATGCTCCATGCGCCTGACTTTCTCGGCTATCCCGATGTGATGCATCTGGCACAGGACTATCCCGAACATGTCAAACGCGCTCTCCAACTCAAGAAAGCCGGGAATGCCATCATATCCTTCGTTGGTGGGCGTGAGATTCACCCCATCAACGTACGTGTGGGTGGCTTCTATAGAGTGCCCACGAAACAGGAGTTCAAGCTACTGGTAGAAAACCTGAAATGGGCAAGAGATGCCGCCCTGGCAACTGTGCGTTGGACCGCACAGTTGCCCTTCGCGGATTTCGAGTTGGAGTATGAATTTGTCGCCTTACGGCATCCAGACGAATATCCCTTTAACGAGGGTCGGCTTGTCTCCAATAAAGGATTGGATATCCCGGTGAACGAATATGAAGAGCATTTTGTCGAAGAGCATGTGCCCTATTCCAGTGCGCTCCACTCTATCCACAAGGGCTACGGCGCTTATCTGACCGGTCCAATGGCACGCTACAACCTGAACTATGAGAAACTCTCGCCGCTGGCACGCGAAGCTGCCCAGAGCGCGGGACTTGGACCCACATGTCTCAACCCCTTCAAAAGTATTATCATACGCAGTGTAGAGGTGCTTTATGCATTTGACGAAGCGTTGCGCATCATCGAGCAGTACGAAGTACCGGAGCAACCTGCCGTTGAAGTGAACCTATGCGCGGCCACTGGTTATGCCTGTACCGAGGCGCCGCGCGGTACCCTGTACCACTGCTTCCAGATCGACAACGAAGGACGTATCCTGAACGCCAAGATTGTGCCGCCCACCTCGCAGAACCAGAAAAGCATCGAAAACGACCTCCGGCACTATGCCACGCAAGCCATCGACTTACCCGAAGAGCAATTCTTGCGGCAGTGCGAGCAGGCGATCCGCAACTATGATCCCTGCATTTCCTGTGCCACACACTTCCTCAAATTGCATATCGACCGCGAGTAGACGATGGAAAAGGGGAGATCATGGAACCATCAACAATTGTGATTGGTATCGGTAATGAGTACCGTGGCGATGACGCCGCAGGCCTGGCAGCCATCCAGGCGCTCAAAACACAAAATCTTCCCCCTGTACGCCTGATCGAAGGCATAAGCGATGGTATGTCATTGCTTGCATGCTGGGATGCGGCCAGTAAGGTCATCCTCGTTGATGCGGTAAGCTCCGGTGCAGAAGTTGGTACAATCTATCGCTTCGATGCACTCGCGCAACACATCCCTGCCAGCCTATCCTTCTGTTCCACACATGCCTTCGGTGTTGCTGAGGCCCTGACACTTGCGCATACTTTGCAACAGTTGCCATCTACCTTGATAGTGTAT
>DAOTTD010000337.1:0-3740 GCA_034438015.1 Ktedonobacteraceae bacterium
TGATGGCGATGGGACCGGTGCCTGTTCATTGCAAGTACTAGGCATCATCGACTGACTCCTTTCACGAGGGAGCTAGCCTCGTCTGGAGTCAGTTTACCCGACTTTTGAGAGTTAGGAAATGCCCTCATTTTTTAGTCTATCCCTTCCCCATCAGAGAAATGATAAAAATTTGTAAAGTTTCTGTATGGTATGCGCAAGAGTAGCATACTCTTTTATATCTATTCCAATGTTAGCTTTAAGAGGCCCAGCCGCTCAAGCACCATGTAGGCCGCCGCGATCTGCCCCTGGACTGCGAAATCGCCGCTGTGGATAAGTCGCATCAGCTCAGCGGGCGTGACCAGGAAATTTTCGATAACCTCGGTTGCGTCGATCTTCTGGGTCCCCGTCTTGCGCACATTATACGCTACGTACCACCAGATACGCGTGAGGGCGCCCGAGGGATTGGCGAGCATGGGCGCCAGAAACTCCATCCGGTCTGTGCTGTAGCCCGTCTCTTCCATCAATTCTCTATGGGCTGTCTGCAGCGGGTCCTCCTCTTCATCGATGCCGCCCGCTGGAAATTCCAGCACTTTGTAGCCGATACCGTGCTTGTACTGCTTATTTATGATGAAGCGGCCATCCTCAGTAATGGGGACGATGCCGACCCAGCCGCGATTCTCAATAATATAGTAATCTGGAATAATAGTTCCGTCCGGCAATTCAAGACGCTCTCGACGCACCTGGAGATGCGATGCGTCGAGTATACGCTCGGTAGAAAGTATCTTCCATGGCTGTTCCTGTTGTGTCATAAGGTTTTCTTCTACCTGTCTGTATTATATATTATGGTCCTCAATTATTATCTGTATCCCCTGGTGTCTCGCTTTCATCTTTTGCGCGTAGCAGGAACGCTGGACCTTGCCAGTAGCTGTGCTCGGCAACTCGGGCACGAACTCGAGGGATCGTGGGTATTTGAAGGAGGCGAGGCGCTCTCTGAAGAACGCTTTGAGTTGTTCCGCCTGCTCCTCTGGACTCTAACACGCTTCGTGTCCCTCAGTTCGCAGGCGCAGCATGGCTACGCCATCGGCGATCCAGATACCACCCCAGTCCAGCAGTGATGATGGTGGCTCCCGCTCCCATGAGGTTAGATGGCACCCCTACGATCCGCACCAGCCTGTGCCCGGGGTCCTCGACAGCCGTGCCTGGGACGAATGGAGCAAGAAAGAAAGGGCCCCAATATGCCATGGGGATCGCTGCAGCAACAGTTACTGGTGCGTCCTGATCTGGTGAACGTCGCCAGAGCAACCAGAGTGCGACGGATGAGAGGATCGTCGTCATTCCCAAAGAGACAGCGCCGTGAAAGCGGGCATGGGGAGACCACTGAGGACTGAAGAGGTGCGAGTCGTTCCAGTCAGCTAGAAAAGGTGCCACAGCTGTAAGGATGGCTGCAAGGGAGATGAGCATCTTTCCAATGTTCCGACGCATAGCTTTCTTTCTCCTCTGAGATTTATGAATGAGTCGTTCCCAGGTCTCAGACCATAACAAGCATGAATCTCATCTTCGTTCACTGCTGGTAGTCTACCATTGTCTCTATTCTGGACGCAACTTGCGCTGAGGGGTCCTGAACAGATACGATGTCCACGATTGACCGACTGCCTGTACTAAAATCTCAGTAGGAAAAGAAACTCCCGATTGCCGTCACGTCCGAGGATGGGCGAGTCGCTGCTGGCTTCTACGTGTAGGGAGGTGTGCTGCGGTATCCAGGCGCTTAGTTCTTGCAAGACGCGTTCATGGACGGCGGTGTCGGTGATAACCCCGCTGCCCCGGTCAACTTCGCTCTTGCCCGCCTCGAATTGCGGTTTGACCAGGGCGACGACCCATGTCTCCGGCGCAGGTACGAGCAGCGGCATCAGGGCTGGGAGCACCTGGCGCAGAGAGATGAACGAAACGTCGATGACTGCACATTGAACTGGCTCGGGAAGCCCCGCCAGGTGCCGGATGTTCGTTCGTTCCATGACTACGACGCGCGGATCGTTGCGCAAGGTCCATGCGAGTTGTCCGTGTCCGACATCTACCGCGTAGACACGCTGCGCGCCACGTTCCAGCAGAACCTGTGTAAAACCGCCGGTCGAGGCACCGACGTCGATGGCGACCAGTCCCTCCGGACTCAACTGAAAGGTGTCTAATGCTTTTTCGAGCTTTAGTCCTCCCCGGCTGACGTATTTTAGCTCGGGTGAGACCTCTGCTATGCGGCAGTCGGCGTCGGGCTGCACGAGCGTTCCAGGTTTGTCTACCCTGCGCTCTCCTACGTAGACCCGCCCCGCCATGATGAGCGCCTGTGCTCGCTCACGGCTGGATGCCAGCCCACGCCTCACTAATGCTACATCCAGTCGCTCTTTGTTTGTTGCCATACTCTCGCCACCAGTTACTATTTTTAGGTATTGTCCGCTCTGTGGTAGTAGAGCAGCGCTCCCGCGCCAACCAGCCCCGTGTCGCTGCCCAGCTCCGCCATAACGATCTGCACGCTCTCCCGTGGAACCTGCATCGCGCGCGCTTCGACAATGCGCCGGGCCGGCTCGATTAGAAGCTCTCCTACCTGGGAGACGCCGCCGCCCAGAATGATGAGTTCGGGGTTAAATATATGTATAATGTTGACAAGCCCGACGCCAAGGGCTTCCGCCGCTTCGGCGATGATTTTGCACGCCAGTGGGACGCCTGCTTTTGCTGCCTGGGCAACCATGCGCGCGTTGATGTGAAGAGGTGTGATCGCCTCCATGACGTTATCAACTGGCGTGTTGGCGGCTCTGTCCTGTTCATGCTGCGCCAGGGCGTAGGTCAGAAGTTCATCGCCGTTGCCCATGGCAATGGCTTCGTTGGCCTGGCGAGCGATCGCTGTGCCGGATGCCAGATATTCCAGGCAGCCGATATTGCCACAGTTGCAGCGCCCCCCGTGCCAGTCGATCGTGATATGTCCAAGCTCGTTCGCGGTGCCGGCTATACCCTCCATGATCTTGCCGTTGGTGATGACGCCGCCGCCAATGCCCGTGCTGATCGTGAGGTACACCATCTCGTTGCTTCTATGCCCGGCGCCGAACATATGCTCCCCAAGGGCGGCGGCGTTGGCATCGTTCTCAACAAAAACAGGTACGCCAAACTTCTCCACAAATTGATCGCGTAGGGGAACGCTGTGCCAGCCCGGCAGGTTTGGCGGCGCTACAATGACGCCTGTGCGATTGTTAAGTGGCCCCGGCGCTCCTATGCCGATGCCTGCGATCGCGTCTAGCGGGGTCTGCGCCTCGGCAAGGGCTTGCTCTACTGCTTGAAAGATGCGCGGGATAACGCGTTCCGGAGCCGGTTCCGTGCCAATGAGCAGTCCCACGCGCGAGAGAAGCGTGGCGCCGCATAGTACCGCAGCACGAATCTGCGTCGCTCCCAGGTCTACACCAACGACCAGGGGAAGGTTTTCTGATAACGGAATGTTGCGTGCCTCTTCGCTCATATGTCAGGCTCCTCCTGGGATTTCTCATCCTGAATCATACCCCATTTAAGAGGTAGTAACAAGGGAAAGCATTATTCGCCGCTTGCTTTCAATTGTGTTGAGGTAGATTTTCGGTAACTCTTCAGAATCTCTGTTCTGACTCCTCGCCGCTCTGCGGCTCGCACCATTCATGAGTCATCCCGAATTTTCCGAACGGGTGTTCGAGAAAAGCAGAGACTAGGCAAAAAGACTCTCCTGAACTAGACTAGGATCATGAGAACAATCC
>DAOTTD010000338.1:0-2935 GCA_034438015.1 Ktedonobacteraceae bacterium
CGGAGCTGTTGCACCAGATGCGGATCGTCGAGCAGGAGCGTTCGCCTTTTGCCACCTTTCCCCACGACAGTCAGATGTTCATTGTCGAGCGAGAGATCGAGATCCTCCACATACAGAGAGAGTCCCTCGCTGACCCGCAGGCCGGTCTCCAAGAGCAAGCGGAAGAAGAGTCGGTCACGCGGACACGTAGCGGGAATAGTTGTGAGAATGCATTCAATCTGATCGCGCTTCATGCCACGCGGTTGTGGCGGGTCGAGTTTCACCCGGTCGATCTTGCGCATCGGATTGCTATCAAGCAGTTCCTGTCGCTCAGCCCAGGTCAGAAAGCATGCCACCGCAGCCTGCTTGCGCGCTCTGGTGGCAGGCCGAAGATGGACATGCATCTCGAAGAAATTCCGCAACACCTCCACCGTAATTGCGTGTACTGATCCCTGATGAAACGCACGAAACTGGGCTAAATCGGTTGCGTAAGCACGGCGCGTTTGTGGTGAGTGATTCGCACGACCTAGGTCAGCGAGGAATGTTGCGGCCAGAGTTTCCAACGATTGCTCTTCAATTGTCATATGTTCCATCTGTTTTTGTGTATTCCTGTGATAACGATAAATACGCGTCTCTTGAAATATCAAAGTCTTACGCTCAAGATCGTCTGGTTTTGGTGATATTCCTGAGATAATGATCATTCTAGCAGGAATCTGCCCCAAAAGATAGAGCAAAACGATTATTTGAACGAAATGAGACGGGAAAGACTTATATACGCTTCTGAAGCGTTACTCAACTGACCGCCAGAGCCAGTTCTGGTGAAGACTCGCTCGTTTCCATGCCAGGATACCAACGTTGAAAGGTTGCCGTTAAGGTGTTATCCAATACCTGCGTTCGTACTTGTAACAGCAGATGAGCACCGCGCCTGGTCCAGCGCATTTGTTGCTTCTTCACAAACCGCTTGCTGACAATCTGGTTGACAGAGGATTCTGCAACTGCCGAGGAGATCGCTTCTCCATTGCGGTAGCGATCGCCGTAATTGGGAATGGAAGATTGGTTCGTACGGATGTAGTGATCAAACTCGTGTAATGTTCTGGCCAGTTTCCGAGCTGCCGGGCTTGCCTCCGCATCAAGATCTAGTTCCAGATCTTCCAACGCTTGCAGCGCTTTATACAGATTGCTATGCCAGAGGAACCATTTCACCCGCTCCAGTTCTTTCTCAAACGCCTCTCCCTTGTGCTGGACCGAGACGCCTTTGGCCATCTGCTTGAGCACGGTGAGACGCATGGTAATGTGAAACCAATCCAAAATATGCGAAGCCTGTGGGCTGTGGCCTTCCGTCAAATCGCGAACGGTGTCTCCTCCATCCGTGAGAAAGGTGACGGCCTGATTCATTTGTAACCCCTGAGCCTGCAAGACGTCAAACAATCGTCGCCTCGGCTTGAGATCGTAGCCAGAGACCAGCCCAAAGCTGGTCGTGGTTCCTTCTCCTGTGGTGCTTTTTCCCACAATCACTTCAAATGATCCATCTTTGTACTGCGTCTTCGAGCGCGCGTGAACATAGCCGCCATCGAGGCTGACGGTCAGAGGCGCAGCCGGTTCCGGCAGTTTGTACCACTGACCGGGGCATCCCTCGATAAAAGAGGATTGCTCATCGCCCAGCTCCCCTTCCAGGCGCTCGGCGATCTGGTGAACGTGACGCGAGACGGTTGAGGTACTCAGTTGGTGATCCATTGGCAGGAGGTCCCCCAGGAGTTTGATGGTGAGGCCATAGGACAGGAGCGAGGCCCACCGAACTTCCTGACAAAGCAGCTCTGGTGTGCTGCGTTCGCAGAATAGCGTCGCCACTGGGCTCCAACTGCGCTTCTGTTGAGGTTGACAAGAGCAGGTATACACACGCGGACTCTCGAGCGTCAATTTGCCAAAGAGCGTTCGCAGGCCGATCTGGTGATGGCCCTTGAGTGGGAGAAACATGTGACAGTGCTGACAGTGCCGCTGCTCCTCTACATAGTCCTCGACTTGTTGGTAAATTGGGCCAAGAGTGAGCAGATTTTGAGGTGTTGCTGAGCACTTCAGCGCGAAGAGTGAGCAGCTCATCAATTGGCAAGGGAAGAAACCGCTTCAGAAGCGGGTCATTCTGTATCGTTTCTGTAAATTCGGTGCGCGCTTTGCCACTTTCGCGCCTTCTCTGCATGCAAAAAGTTGAACCAGATCCGGCGAGGCTGGCAGATTTCCCGTCCAGTTTTGGACTGAAAGATACGGGCTTCTGTCTATAATTCAAGCAATTGAGGCCCTCGAATTTACAAAAACGAAAATGACGAACGGGCTTCTGGAGCCATGTTACTCAATAGGAATAGATGAGCTGCTTACCATTCACCCAAAACTGTCCACGCACACCCAAAAAGCTGCTCACTCTTCACCCAAATTACCACTTGTTGTGCGGTCACGACCTGTTGAATTCCTGCCAGAAGCCCTTTCGCTTCGTCCAGTCGCAGGCCGAGCGAGTCTTTCGAGAGTGTCCCTCGCTGGAAGCACGCGACCTCCTCGATATGTGGGGGAGCAGCGCTTTCTTGATCTGCTTCAATGATGACTTGTACGCGGATACGCATCTTGGCCTCCTTTCTCCTGTGTAGACGCAGCACCATATTCAGCCAGGCGGTGGTTGACTGCTCGTCGATCAACGTCCTCGCGGACAACCCAGTAGGCCAGTTGTCGTAGCTCATCTCGATAGTCGTCCAGATCGTCGCGATGGTCAAGCAGAAACTGCGCAAACTGCGGCATGACTTTCCACAGCGGGTACTCGTCTTGCAACTTCATAAATGCGAAAGCACCGCCACAATCCTCGATGGGTCCTCGCCGTTTCCCTGCCACACAGATGGGATAACGCTTCGCTGGGTCAAGAGGGAGAATCTGCTCCAGACGAATCTCATGTTGCCACCAGTCCGTCAGATCATAT
>DAOTTD010000339.1:0-7397 GCA_034438015.1 Ktedonobacteraceae bacterium
GTGATCTCCATCCACTCGTTGTTATGCATAAACTCGACCTTGATATCGACGCCGATGACGCCATCTGCGCCGAGCCGGTCGGCCTCGAACTGCATGCGGCTCAGCGCCAGCTCGCGTGCCTGGTACATCAGCTCCGAATATTCTTTGAGTTCGCCCTGGAAATTGCCTTTGAAGCCCACGAGCCAGTTGCGTACTGCGCCCATGGAGTAGATGCAGTTACCGACAACCAGACCCATTGGCTGGAAACCCTTGTCAACGATGAGCCAGAACTCTTGTCCGCTCAGATCGGAGGTGAATGCGCGCCCCCGGTACCCCGGTCGTATGTCCATTGCATTGCGTGGTTCGCCCATAAAATGTGCCTCGCTTTCTTTAGCTAGAAGCTCAAACTTGCTGCCTGTTAGCATATGGGACAGGCAGAGGAAAGTCAACCATATTCCTGATAAGCAAAACTTTACAGGCTCACATTTTGATATGCTATACTCAACGCTATGAAAACATACAACCTCTGCATTCACGCTGTGAAGTAGTGCTCACGATGGCAGGCCGATGATCTTCAGCCCCTGCGCGTGCTCGATGACGAAACGATACTCGATCTTCTGCTCGCCATCGGCGGGGAGGGTGAAGCGCCAGATCAGTATCTCCAGCTTCGAGCGCTCGTCCGGCGGTGGCTGGATCGACTGGTTCTTGATCTTGATGTGTTCGTGCTGCGAGACCGGCAGGTGATCGCGCAGTACGATCTTCCTGGCGTTGCGCGCGTAGTTATGTACAGTGATGCGATAGGCATAGGTGATGCGCCGGATATCGTTCTGGAGGAGATTGCCCTTGTCCACGCCGCGTTCGATCAGTTCGCGCCTGACCTTGATGCTATCGTCGATACCCAGGAAGATTTTGAACTCTTCGGTTGGCGCGGTCATCTTGACCTGCGTGGTGCCGACATACTCGCCGCTCAGGAATATGCTGGCCTCGCCCTTGAGCAGGATGCGCTCGGTCGTGTTGGTGATGGTTGCGCGGAGGTGGGCGTCTTCCTCGATGGCAGGCGCGCTGACATAATCGAAATCACACGGCAGACTATCGCGCGCGATCGTTGTTTTATGCGGCGAGTTGTCCGAAGGGATATCTACGGAGCGGTCCACGTGGAAGACGAGCGCGGTCCCGGTGTGCTCGACGGACGCGGTGGCGACGCCAGCGGCTACTGGTGCGACGGGTTCCGCCATCTCAACATCGGCGACAAAGCCGTTGCCCTCGGAGGCCGCTCCCATGCTGAACTGAGCCTTAGCCCGGTGGAACGCTGCCCCTGTCGGAGCGGCGGCCATAGGCGCCACGGGCGGCGGTGTGGGCACGTTGAGGTACCAGGGATCGAGCCTGGGCAGTATCGACGCGAGGCTGGGCCTGGCGGTGGAGAGTGCGAGGTTGACGTTCTCCCAACTCTCGCCCGTGAACTGCTGGACCGTTCCTATATACGTCAATTCCACCTCGCCTGCGCTCTGTTCCTCGTTCATCTGCACGCGCACATCATACTGTGGATGCCAGGAGGCGTTTTGGACCAGGTAGGAGACCTCGACTTCAAGATCGCCCGCCTGGACCAGTTCTACGTTAATGACCGCGGCCAGCCGGTCCGGCTGCTGGTTGCCCTGCTTCTGCCATAGTTCGCGCTGTTTGGCGGCGATGTCCTGCTGCACGTGCTTCAGCTCTATCTCCAGAGCCTGCGCCGCTTCGGCATCCTGCAACGCCTGGGTTGCCATAAAACTGAAGAACTCCGCGCAATCCTCCGGCTTCATCTGCCCCTTCGCCAATCCCCTGGCGAAGTCGTGCGATTGCTCGCCCAGCGCCCCCAACCATTTGCGCCGGTCTCTCAGGGAGTTCTGCCGCGCCTGCACCAGTTGTTCGTTCTGCTGGAGTTGCTCCAGCTCTTTTTGCAATGTCTGGAGCTCTTCCTCCGGCGGACGGCTATAAAAGGCCGTCGTCACATCGACGTTGAGGATGCGCGTCCCCTCCGGCCCCTGTCCCGCCGCGCGCAGAGATTCGCGGATAAATTGAGGGAGGTTATTGATATGCAGTTCGTGCTCGCCTGCTTCCAGTTGAATGGTGCCGTGTCGCGTTACCAGGGCGCGGTCGGAGTATACCGTCACATCTTTGATCGGCGCTTCAAGATCGACCATCGTTTACCTCTTTGTTATAAAATTTATTGCATTATTATATTATCATAGGGTGTACGTTTGATGACTGCGAATAGTTCCCCAACAAGAGCTATCTACCGAATGTGCCATAATGTTACTACGCGTGATCAATCTAATGAGGATGAAACATGACCTTTAATCTGCACAGCTTAGCCGCCGAGGATTTTTGCTACCTGACCACAGCTGGACGCATATCAGGTCGTCCACATACAATTGAGATCTGGTTTTCCCTTGATGGGCGCACGCTCTATATGCTTTCTGGTGGACGCGATAAAGCCGATTGGGTGCGCAACATAGTACGCTCTCCGCAAGTACGGGTAAGGGTCGGCGAGACCCTGTTCGATGGGCTGGCGCGCGTAGTCGAAGCATATGAAGAAGAGGATGCTCGCGCTCGCAAACTTGTTACAGATAAGTACACGCCGCGCACTAGCGACGACCTGAGCGATTGGTCTCGCATCTCTCTCCCCGTTGCTGTGAAGCTGCTCAACCCATAATGGGTAATCACTGGATGTAGGCAAGCCCCATCCCTACTTTTGAGGAATCCTGCCTTCGCGAGTACCGCTTTTTGACAATGTGCTGAGAATAGAGTATACTCCAAGCACAGATACTCCTTCACTAAAATTTACCAACCCACTGAAAAATACACCAATCCGCACCAGAAGCCAAAGGAAGCACGAATACCGTTGAGCTTTTTCCAGTCCCAACGGTGAAGATTTACCACCTTTTTAGCAATATACTACAAGCAAAACAACGCCCGTGTGCCTGTAGTATACTGAAAACAAGCTACTTTTTGCGCCTCCTTCTCGTCTCCTTGACATCAATCAAGGATACAGGAGAAAACTTCTGATGTACCTTACGTGCTTGAGTGCTGTTAAAACCCTCAAGATATATTTTCGTCGTCTGAATATCACTATGCCCTAGTTCACGCGAAAGGCTAAACAAGTCACCGCCATTCTCCATATAAAACTTAGAGAAGGTATGGCGGAACAAGTGAGCGTATACACGAATATCATCTAAACCCGCTCTATCCTGAGTACGCTTGATAATGGAGTGAATACCAGATTCGCTTAAAGCATCTCCATACTTACCAATGAAGACAAACGGTTCATCAGAGTTAGAAGGCGAGCGATGAAGCTCTATATACTTCCAGATCACAATTGACGTAGCAGAGTGTATACCTATCTCACGCTCTTTCCGCCCCTTGCCCTCAACTTTCACATACTCAGGATGAACATTTTCAACCTTCAAAGTAGCAATCTCAGCCAGGCGTATACCTGTATCAAACAGCAACAGCAGCAAGGCAAAATCTCTAAAACCTACATCAGTAGAGCGATCGCACGCATCAAGCATTGTCTGAATATCCTCAGTAGAAAAAGACGAACGTACTGGTTTCGGCACTTTAGGCAAGTCAAGACGACTATCCGCAGGATTAGAAGAGATTAAACCCTCATGATAGCACCAGGAGAAAAAGGACTTAAAGACCAGGACATACGAACGCACTGTAGAAGGAGCGATACGACCAGAAAGGTTCTTGCGACCAGCAAACACACCAATCTCCTGAGTCTGAAGAACATGTATAACCTGACGCAAGTGATCAGTCGTCACCTGTTTAAGATCAACGACCTTCTCAGTACATCCCGTCTCTAAAAGACGAAGTAGCATACCCAACCGCTGACGATAGCCACGCACCGTATAGCGAGACTTACCAGCCGTAGACAGACTCAGCATATAACGCTCCAATGTAGCAGCGAGCGTCAGAGACTTCTTAGCCATAGACCACCTCCTACTTATGCAGTCTCGATATCACAATCAACAACTAACGGACGACGATAAAGCTTGACCAGTTTGCGCTGCACCTCTTGCGCGAAGTCCTTGTGTTTCTCTTCCAGAAAATCAGGGACATTTTCAGCAAGCCAGTGCAGAAAGAGCGAGAAGTCTGTATCGGGAGATGCCAGGGAACCGCCGACCCAAGCAGAGAGCGAGGAACCATAGCCCACCAGCGCCTCTAGTGCCTTCTCAATGTTGCGCTGCTCATGGGCTTGACGAATGATCTTTCCAAAGTACTCAGGCGTCTGGTTCGGCTCCTGAAAGGCGTTTTGCACCACCGGCCAGACCGGATGAGACGGCCAGCGCGCACGGTTGGTATCTTTCGTGGGACGCACACAGCGCAGCCAGCCATCCGGTAGACCATCCTCACCACCAGCAGCGTGACCAACGGCATAGGCCCACAGGAGCGGAAGGTATTGCTCCATCTCGTAGGCGTCTTCGATCCCGTGCAGAGTATTCCCTTGCTTGATCGTGTGAATAGCTTCACGACTGAACTTTGCTTCCACCCTCCATATCACAGGAGACTTTTCCTCATCCCATCCATTCGCTTTCCAGAGCGGCACAAACCACAGTTTGCCAGAGGAACGCATCTCACGCGTTTTGTCGTAGATCGTGACACGCACCGAACTTTTCTTGACCGCGAAATCAAACCCCGTATCATGCAAGCCGGACGAGAAACTATCTGATTTCATTTCAAGGAGCTGCTCACCTTCACTATGATCACGGCGCTTGATCGAATGCGAGACAAAGTTTCGCTTCTTGTTCAGACGCTCGACATCATGCCAACCAGCCACATCGGCGCAGAGATCGATCATCGAGGGTTGCAGATGCAGCATATTCCCTTCAAAGGCGTTGTACAGGAGTTCATGCACCTGGACAATCGCATCGGTGAGCGTCGGACACGACCACAAAAAACGGCTGTTTAAACGCACACTTGCAACCCCGTTCCACTTACCACGCGAAATGTAAAGTGTGATATCATCCGTTTTCAGCATCCATTGCCACTGACCACGGCCCGCGCCGTTGGGCTGCATATGCAAGGTCGCATTCCGAAAATCAAGCGAGGTAGGAAACGGCTCATGCGTGGACTGTGCTTGCTGCTTCCAGGCGTCAAGCCGAGACGCGAAGGAGTCAGGCAGATCACGCTTGCAAGGCAGACCGGCATCATCAGTGTAGTACGCATTCATGCCGAAAGTATCCACACCACGATTGACAATATACTTTTTGGTCATACCCATCCTTTCTACCAGGAAAGACATCCTACAGAATACGCAAAAATGACATGCCCATGAAGACAGCAGAGAAGCCAGACGAGACACAAAAAGCATGTAGAAATAAGGGCGCGGTATACTTGTCTGGCGCCCAGAAGGGAAGGGAGACCACCACCCCACCACCAGGACGGTTGGAAGGGAATGAAGTGTCATCACATCGGCGCTTGTTTGTCGTTGTGTAGGCATCGTGCTCTGGTTCGGCTCCTGTTGGGCGTACGACGTGCTGGCGTACAGGCGTGCAAAAAGCACCAGCAATCGAAGAGAAGAAAGTAATGTCAGGGAGGTTGGTTCATCCTCGTTGGGTCTTCTTCTCACCGCAAGGATACCCGCCAGCTCCGTCGATACGCTGCCTGTCATACCGCCACCTCTTCACCGTCCTTCAAGCGAGAAGCCCGCAACGCATCTACCGCCTCTTTGGGAAGCATCCACCGCCGCGCAGAACCGCCTGACCTTGAGATCCCCTGCTCGGCAGGAAAGCGACCTTGAGCTATGTAGTTTCTAATCGTCTGAGGACTCACTCTCAAACAGGCTGCAGCCTCATTGATACTGTAGTAGTCCCCAAACTGAGCACGAATGGTTTCTGGCCCCTGCGAAGACGCAACCAACGGTTCAAGCACTCCACGCAACCGGTTTACTGCACGACTATACAAAGAGTCAACCGTCGACAGGTTCATAGCAAGCTCTTCGGCGGTTTCGCGCAGCGTCTCTGCACAAGCGCGATCCCCTATCCCATAGCGAGCCTGCACAATGCGCCGCTCGCATGGAGTCAAGGCATGCTCAAACACCTGTTCAAACAGCGCTTTCAGTTCCAATTGACGGGCACTTTCCGCAACAAAAGCCCCTTGAAACAGGCTCACAAAGTCGTGACTCTCTTCGGCGTGTTCATCCTCATAGGCAAGCGCCTCCAAACTCAGCACCGCCTGACGCGAGGCGAAATACTGAGCCTCAAGCACTTTCTCTTCCGAGATCCCGAGCAGACAAGCCAACTGAGCCGGGGAAGGAGAGACTCCATAGTCCCGTTCAAATTGAGAGGAAGCCTTCCGTATTTTGGAAAGCCGTCTCTGGACCGACACCGGAAGAGAGATCAACCGGTGATGACCACAAGCCTCAACAAAGGCATTGCGAATACAGAACGTCACCAAGAGAGGAAAACGCCCATGATAATCAGGATACCGACTATAGCGATCAATAGCCTCCATCACGCCAATAGAGCCCTCGTTGACCAGATCAAGAGCGTCCATCCCTTCCGAGAAACGAGCCCAACGCCGAGCCATCTTAAACACAAGCGGCTGGTACTGCCCGACCAGACAATCATGGGCATCTCTTGCCAACAACGCATAATGAGCATTCTCAGGGAAACGCTTCGCACGCGCCACACGGCCAAGAAGTGTTTCTTGTTGCTCATCAGAAAGTGGCTCCATCCAGGCGAGCTCACGTTGGTACTGGTCAATCGCCAGATACGACATCCCTGGAACATCCTCATAACGCTGATCAGCGTTGACAGGAGTGATTGTTTGCATAGATCACCTCTCATGTCTCTCATTGACACGCCAGGCTCTCTCCTGCATACTGAGTCTAGAGAACCTAGCGAAGCCCCACAAAGCAAAACTACTTCTCTCCGCTGGACTAGTGGCGCCAACCACTAGCCAGCATCTTTTCACCCTACGAGAACCCCCACAGCCGTTTACAGAGGTCACAGAGCAGATGCACCCGCAACTTCCCTTGACCATCGCGCGTCACCACCGCAGAACACAAGGCGCGGTTACGGCACCAGTGACAATAGGTATCAAACACATCTCGCATAGACCTCCCTCATAGAACCGCTTGAACTATGTAACGCTTACTACCTAAGTTACGTAAGTTATTCTTATCCAAATTATAAACCACTACCCAACAGTTGTCAATAGCAAAACAACGAAAGTTGCGTAGAATACATAAAGATGGTAAAATACAAATACGGATCAGACACAAGCCTCTACAAATCCAAGGGAGGAAAAAATGGCAAGCAGGAATAGACAACTAACAGTCCTCATTAACAGGGAACCATACTATGCAGCATCAAAAGCCCAGGAGATACTAGGAATGACCTATAGCGCACTACGAAACCAAGTAGACGCAGGGA
>DAOTTD010000340.1:0-10654 GCA_034438015.1 Ktedonobacteraceae bacterium
TTCTCGCCCTGGTTGAAAGTTCCAACCAGGGCGGCTCACAAGCTTACTTCACGGTGATTTCATCAGCAATGCTCATGTTCTTACGGTTCTGCCTGGGAGTCAACTTGAACCGCTCGTGATGTTCGGCGATCTCCTTCTCGCGCACAACGAGGTAGGCTTGGACCGCATCGTTGCGCCCACCTACCAGATCTCGAACGGCAGCCGCATTGATATACCACAGGTGCAGCGGATCGGTCTGCGCAAAGTTATGGGCCATGATCGCATCGACCGCGCGCCGAAATCGCTCCGTTGTCGCTTCCGTTGTCTTGATGCGCTCTAATTCGGCCATCGGTAACGAGCCGTAGTCGGTCCCTGCATGCCGGTTCGCAATCGCCGCCTTAAAATTGCGATCGCGCTCAACCAGCCCTTTCAGGTATTCGACCGGCTCTTTCTCCTCGCTCACATCCTGCAACAGGGCTGCCAGGCCTGGCGCTACCGGTGCACTTCCCCCATTGTGATAGGCATTGACCAGGGCTTGCAGTGTGGCAATGGGTCCATCGGTGTGCAGCTCCGCCGCCAACGGCTGCAGCAGGTCATACATCTGATGCGCGATTGCATCGTTGGCGATCAGGTCCGACACAATCTCGTCATGGCGGCGCATGTTGCGTTGCTCCATCAGGTTCATCACCAGATCACCTGTGGCCTGCTTCACCGTCAACAGACCTCGACTTTTACGGCGCTCCGTCGAGAGTGTCGGCTGCTCCTGGGTATCTTCCTGGGTCTCGGTTGCGCTCACGGCTCGATCTCCTTTCGTCTTCTTGCAGAACACTTCTAATACGTCAATATGTGGCTCGCTCAATCGGATGCCCTGGCGTCCGTCGATGTTGCCCTGGCCGTCGCCGATTCGATAATCAAAGTAGTGCGCGGTGGTGGCAAAGTCGCGTTGCTGCGTCTCATTTTGCGCCTGGTACTGACCTAAGATGGCATTCACATACACCAGCTCGTTGACGGCGATCGGGCAAAACATGAGCACGGCGAGCCGCGCATAGACCGCTCGAAAGGCATGGGTGTATAAATCTTCTTTCGTGGATCTCTGCGGAAGAAGCCCGCTCAACTGCCTGACCGCATTTTCGGACGCCTGGCGGCTGTATTTCTGCGCAACCTGCTCGTTGTCCAGGCCCGTCGTATCTTCCAGGCTGCGCAACTTGCGCCACGCTGCCAGCACCAATTCAGCATTCACCAGGACAGGGATTTCATACGGCTCAAGGGCGATATCCCTGCGCTTGAGTTGGCCGTCAAAGATCACGGTGTACATGGTCTTGGGAAAGAAGCGACCCGTTTTCAGCAGTTCGGTTAAGCGCCTGCCGGTCACAACCGCTAGCCCTGTTACCAAGTCATCCCAACGGTCGCTATGCAACAACTTTTCAGCGCGCTGCACGGCCTCTTGTGGATGGTCAATCACTTGTTGATTTTCCAGGCGCTCTTGAAACTTTTCATCGCTGATGGCATTCATCGCTGCCCATTCTTCATCGGTGAAATTCATATATTTCAGCGCGATGTGCTGCCATTGTCCAGACCGTGCATCCTTATAGCGGTTCTCGGCTGTAAGAGGAAGCTGCTTGATGGCGTTGCGCGTTGCCGTCATCACTGGACGCAACGAGCCCAACTTCTTCATGGTTGGCCGGTCTCGCCATGCCGCTATCTCTTCCTCACACAAGCGCGCTATCTCCGCCTCTTGAGCAGCGTCCAACGCTTGCAAGGCGGGCAAGAGTTCCTTCCACCGTTCCTCTAACCATGCCTTCACAGCCATACTCTCCTGTATCCTCTCTTGTACTACAATAACATCTTGTCGTTACTTATAGTATACATCACTGGTACGTAAATTACAAGAGACTCTCGTACCAACTTGTCCACTTCGTGACAGGCTGGTACGATTTTCATAGCCGTGGAGAATGCGCCTTACCTTTTCATCCTGATATTCACAAGCTCAGCGTTATCAATCCGCTCTAGGAGGCCCGTCTCTTGAACATCCCTTCCCAGGCCGCTGATAATCGCTGCATCTTCTGTTACCCGATCGCTCACCAGGAGAAACGAGCCGCGTGTAAGCATCGCCGTCATCATAGAGAGCGTTGCTTGTGCCTCGCCCGCGTGATTGGAGGCGATCTGACAGGCACAATCAGAGCAGAGGTACATCGTCTTGTGATTGACGATCCCTACCCTGTCTTGCTCCTTACAGGCAGCATCCCAGATCTTCTGATTGATCTGCTCGCGGGGCACGCCTCGTTTCATGAGATCAAGCGTCATCTCAACATCTTGATACATGCGTATCTCCCACTCTGCCTGAGCGGGCGTCTCTTCCCTCTGGTGAATATCTCCCTGGCAGGGAGTTGTCGTTTCACCGATGGAATGAATAAGGATCTGCGCCAGGATTTGATGTTCTGGCCGATTGCGATTTCTCCGTTTACTCATGCGCTCTTTGCTCCTGGCCAGTGACGATTGCAGTACAAGATACCTTGATCGTCGTAGAAAAATTCATAGCATGGATTGTCTATAGCAGCACCGCACACACAACACTCCTGACCAATTATCTCACCAGCGTTTAGGGCGTCAAGTATCCACTCTTTGATATCCCACTGATCGATCAGCATATCATTGACATCCTTCAGCAGCGGGCGCAATCGTCGAGAGTTGGAAAGGATGCGCAGCCACCCCTGCGCAGCCCTTTCACCCTCGGTATCGTTATCAAACGCGACCAGCACCACAGGAGCGCGGGAAAGCCTCGCCAGGGCCTTAATCTCTTTGCCGTTCGTGACACCTCCCGTCGCGACGACATTCACCACCTCTAGGCAGGATTGAGCAATGGAGATAGCGTCGAGAGCCGACTCAGTGAGCACAACCGGATAGCCGCGACGGTGGAGCAGATCAGCGAGATACATTTCATCGTTTGAACTTCCCGGCGCGTTCTTCCACCGTTCATTATGCGGCACGTCAGGTCGCAGATCGCGCATATACACGGCGGTATAGCGTTTATAGCTAATCGAAGGGATAACGAGGCGTGGAATATTGCCCCTTGTCGAATAGCCAAACTGATAGCGGCGTATGGTGGCATCAGTAAAGCCACGACTCCTGGCATAGTCGAGAGCGAGCGTATCTTCAGCACTCCACAGGTGGGCTATATGATCTTTCATCGCCCCATGCATCATGCTCTGCCAACGCTCTGATGTGCGATTGAATGGCTCGCGGCGCGCCGGTCCTGGCCTGCCCTCTTGCCCTTCTGTCATGGTCTTCGCCTCAGTGAAGGACTTTCCCCGGTAGTGTCTCAGGTAGTCGATGGTATCCCCCCAACCGCGCTTCTTGCCCTTCTCAGGGAGGTATTCGCTTGCATCCCAACAATTGCGACACATCCATATCCAGCACTCACCATCCCATCGCACCCGGAATCGATTACTGCCTGCACAACCAGGGCAAGGCCCGGCATATTCGCGATAAGACTCTTTACGCAGCTGAGTATCTTGCTCTGCCAACGAGAGTACATCAATCATCCTTCACCTCTCAGGGATTGCAGGTTACTATCATCACTATCACCCCTAAAGGGGGGTGATAGTGATGATAGTAAGAACCAGTTGCTATCAGCAGTATCATGATAGTAGAATGATAGTAATGATAGTAACTTATTCATTCCATGCACTACTTTCTTTTACTATCCGATGATATGCCTCAAACCGCTTTCCTTCCTTTTTAACTTTAGCTATCATGCCCTTATTTTCAAGCGTAGTTCTTACCCGCGAAAACGTTGCAGTTGAGATGCTTAGCTCTTTTATACTCTCGTTTTGCCATTCAGTATACGCTAGCTGCCTCTCCCCTAAAATGTCCAGAATGTTCTGCTCTACATCTTTTAATCCGTCGCGGGGGACCTTTTCAGGCATAACGGAGGTTGTTACTATGCAGGATGTGGTGGTCTCCAGCGTCTTAGGATCGGTATAAAGCACGACCGATTTTAACTCAGTACGGATATCGCGGAAGGGTTCACTATCACGAGCTTTCATGCACCGGAAGAGGATCGGGCTATCACGGTCTGCGGCGTCTTCTTTCACCAGTTCTATCATCGTATCAACATGGTTTCTAAAGGCCATTGTTCCGTTAATATCACCGCCTTTATTGGTGTGGTGAATGACCATGATATGGGTGTTATACTCGCTGGCCAGGGCATTGAGCAGGCGAAGGACGGGCGCAACCTGCTCTTGTTTATTCTGATCGACGCCAGGTGCACACATAGAGAAGTTGTCAACGATAATGAGGGCAGGCGGCTCGTTCTGATCCTCTATCGTGTTGATGGTTTCTTGTGTGTGTTCTCTCAAATCAAGAGACCAGGGAATGATCTTGAAATGTTCTAAATCAGGTGAGAGGTCATCATGCTCTTTGTACCATGCCTGGAGGCGTCTTTTTAATGATCTCCCTCCCTCAGTGTTCACATACCAGACAATACCTTGCTGCACCTTACGGCCATGCCAGGGCAGCCCATGACAGACAGATAGAGCTAGGTCTAGCCCTGTAAATGTTTTGCCTGTTCCCGATAAGCCATAGAGCATGCTGATTGAGCCAACTTCCAACACGCCGGCGACCAAAGGTACAGCATCAGGAAGATTGTAAATGTCTTCAATCGTAGAAAGTTTCAGCAGGCGTTTTCCTGCTCGCTCAATAAAATGAGCATCCTCTACAACGGGTGCACTATCAGGACACTCAGCAATGATCATGGGCCGTAAGTCTTTTAGACGCGTGTCTATCTCTGCAAGAGAGTTGTAGACGCGCCAATACATCTCTGGGCCTTGCTCCTGCATAGTTGAAAGTAGCTCACTGGCTATGTCACGTCGATCTCCGGCGATCACCTGATCGATCTGGCTGCTAGTGGTGATAACTCCTTTGAGGGTATCAACCTGCATGCGGATAAAGGCTTTTTCCAGAGCGGTTGGGGGTTTTTTGAGTGGTACTATTTTGTCGAACATCATGTCACCTCTTTTACTGGAAGGACACATTGACGACTATTGAGGGCTGTGCTACTATTGTTCATAGAAGAATAACTTTCTAAAGATTGAGCGCCCACAACAGTTTGCCGCCGCTGGGGTGCTTTTTCTTTGCCTACTAGCTCCTATGGCCAGTGACTACCAATTGTAAGGTCTAGCATTGTCTTCTGTTCTCCAATATAACCGGCCTAGCCTATCGTTGCCTCGTCGCCTATTAGTCGTTCCTTAGTCGTTTCGATATCTGGCCTTGTATAGTATGCTTGGTTGTCTGATACTGCTTGATGTAATCGAGCTGGCTGTTCCAGTACCATATTTCGTGATCGTATTGGCAACGATCGCGCTCCTAATTTGGCAGCCTGCTCTTCTGCAACCATGTCGAACAACATTCCGGTCAGAAGATAGTGCTCGCTGGTGGCTCTCTGAACCGCGTGATAGGCTCCTTTGTTCATCGTGATATACTCCTCTTAGTGGTCATTGGTGCATGTCGATCATTGTTATCACCAGGTGGCGACATGCACCAGGCTATGCAGCAGGTGATTCTTCAGAAGGTTGACGCGCCTCTTTTTTCTCCAGGCGCAAATTACGCTGTACATGGATGCCCGTTACATTCTTGAGCGATAGAGGACGTTTGTATATCTCCGATAGCGCAAGCAAAAGCCGATTAACACTGCTTCTGCGTGTAGGTTTACCGTCTCGAATTCGAGCAATAGTAACCTCATTTAAGCCAGCTCTATCGCCTAATTCGACGAGGGTGCAGGGAAGATTTTCATAAAGCTCTTCCAGAGTGTATGTTTCTTTGTTTTCCATCGGTCTCTCCTTTCTGACATGACTTACTTGTTTTCGGTAACCTAATATTAAGCCAAATTTTCCTAATTGTCAATATCTGGCCCGAAAATACTTAATAATTGGCTTAATATTAGGTATCATAGGAAGTATCTCAAGAATGAGGGACGCAAACTCAACTCTTCGTTAGTAGGTAGTCAGATAGCCTGCTCAACCGAATGGCCTACTAAGTGGAAAGGAACATAGAGCGTTGGCATCGTCTCGATAAGGAGGTAGGAGACCACCTCGTAACATCCTTTACGTGGATGGGTACCGCGGCGTGGCAAACCGTTGAGCACAAAAGGAGCCAGTTTCACGCAGAGAGGTTTGCCATATTTGGTACCCACTGGCATAAGCTATGACATGAGGTGGTCTCTACTCTTTCACGTATTTCTATCGGTCTCTGCTGATCTTCTCCAATCTTCAAGGAATTTGAGAACCTTCTCGTACTGCTCCAGACGGATGTTTTTGTAGCTGCTCACACCAAAGCGGCGATACAATTCAGCAAAGATGCTCTGATAATGATTTTTGCTGGGGTCATGTGAGGTGATAAGTTCGGCCAGGGCCTTCACGGTCGATGAAATTTCTTCTGCCTGCTCGTCGGAGATAAGCACTTGTGGGTGGAATCTACGTTCGACGATGCTGAGCCTTCGTTGGATATCTCCTACCACACTGGCTGCGCGATCCAGACGGGCGTTGAGGCGTTGCTCCATCTCGATTTGTTGCTCGGCCATGCGCGCAATGGCCAGCCCCATATCTCTGATTTGCTCTAGAGCGGCGATGGCATCGGAGGATTCATGCGTTGGCAGGGACTCAGCCTGGAATGTTTCCGAGAGGATACGGTAGCACTCACGCTGGTAGCGAATGACTTTCTCTTGTAGTTCGGGTTTGACGCGGGAGGCATTAATGCCAAAGAGGAAGCCGTTGATGAAATCCAGAGGGAGGCAAAGGATATTTGGATTGCCACCGAGGTTTGTACGTGTTACACGTACAAACCTCGCCTCCTGGGAGAGCACAGGATCCCGATTAACTCTCTCGCGTTGTCCAGACCAGGCAAGTCCCAAGTATTCGCAGATGGGTCGGACAGGGACGTACATTTGCGTGTGGTTGTCGATAGTGACAAGTGTGGTGGTAATCTCATCGCCGTAGAAGTCGATGGTTCGCTCGTCGATAGGGATAAGTGCCGTTTTTTTCTCCATAGTATCTATTCTCCTGTGAATGAGTTTGATTTTGCTCGTGTGGTTCTAACTCACAAGCTGTGTGCTTATTTTCACAAAATTATGGCTTATTCCTCCAGCGACTCAAGTGTTTCAAGTGTGCATCGGTTGATGAGGTGCCTCACGATATCATTTCGATTGATGCGCTTGCCCTCATGCTGTCGTCGGTAGTCGTCGGCTAGGTCATCAAGTTTCTTTTCCTGCTCTGATGTGAGGTAAAAGGAAACCTTTCTGCTGAACTGGTCTTTAGGTGGTTTCACCGTTTCGCTGTGAGACGGTGAAGGCTTTGTGTCTTGCTCTTCTTGCACAGTGACACCGTGAGACGGTGATACTGCTTCACTTCCTTTCTGTGAGACGGTAGGACGTTCTAACGGCTTCACTGTGTCACTGTGGGACGTTGTTACGGTATCACTGCTTTGTGATGGCAAGTTTTCACCATGCTGCTGTGCTTCTTGCAGCGCTGCGCTAAAGGCGCTTTTCCTCTTTGGGGGCATCATTGTACCTCGCTTTCTCGAATCAAGACGCTGGCCAGTGTGTCCCAATAGGTAGCGATCTTCTTATCAAGATCGCCGGCGTCTACCCGCTCAGTTACGGCATCTTTATATTTCGTAGTTGCTCTGACCGGTTCCCTGTAGAGCAGCTGGCCGTACTTCACTCTGAGGGCATCCAAGATCTCACGGTGGTGTGCTAGGCGCTGGTCGTAGATCGTGGCAAGAATGCGCCAGATCTGGAGATTGCCCATCGGGTCGTTGTCTCGGATATCCTCTATCGTCGCTATGATCAGCTTAACAGTGCGCTCGGCCAGCAGCTCAGTGCTTACAGGGATGATCACCGATTGCGCAGCGGTCAGCGCGTTTGTCGTGAGTACCCCCAGAGATGGTGGGCAGTCAATGAGGCAGTAGTCGTATCCTGCGTAGTTCTTGAGGACTCTAGAGAGTGTACGCTCCTGAAACCGCTTTGCTGGGAGCTGGATTTCGGCGGCAGCTAGGTCAATATTTGCCGGGAACAAACTGATATACTCCCCAAGCTTGAGCGGTGAAACCGTGACACCGTTTAACAGTGCATCATAAATCGTGTGTTGAAGTGTTTCCGGGTTTGTGAAATATTCGGTCAGCGATCCTTGTGGGTCCAGGTCTACCAGTAAAATATGCTTTTCTGCTCTGGCCAGGGCCGCACCCAAGTTAATGGTCACGGTCGTTTTCCCGGTCCCACCTTTTTGGTTCGCTAGCGCAAAGATGTGCATTCTCAATCTCCTTTCTCGCGATAGTCACAATGGTACTGATGAAATGGCAAAGCTGTCAAACTGTATCACAGTGTCACCGTGAGAAATTTGTCATTGCGTGCCATCAGCAGCGCAAAAAGGTTGGTCTATCAACGTTTTTGCTGTTTCTGCCATGCAGTCAGGGCCTTTTTATAGGGCTGAAGTAGGAATGTTCTAGATTTCTTTACATCGAGAACGAAGGTAAGGCGCTTTCTACGAGGTGGCTCCCACAATTCCATCCCCAAGTGGAGGGACATAAAGGTCCCTTCAAAGTTGCTCGAAGCTGTGTAAAGCTTGCTGATTGTGATTCCTTCTTGTCCGAGATGCTCCAGGTCTTGCCGAATACCACGTAGGAGCATCGCCATGTAAGCCGAACGCAGATCATCACTAGCATCTGGATCGGTTCCAATAGCACCGATAAAGCATTCGCGTGGCTCGCCGGGTACAAACGGGATAATATAATCCTCGGTGATTTGCCAGCCACGAATCCGTTGGTGCAAGTAGTCCTCGATAGTTTTATGGGTGAACGGCTGAATGTAGAAGTAGGCTACAACCTTGCCGTCAGTCTTGCGTTTCATCACGTAGTTGCCGCGTGGCTCCTTTATCAGCCAAGAGCGGCGGCGACCGGCACCAATTGATCGTTTTCCAAAGAGTCGGATGGCTAGGGCATCGATCCCTTCCATGTCGTCAGGTTGTGCCAAACTAAAGACTGCATCAATATCCTTTATCGTGGGTGGTTTCTGTCCAACCACATGGAACACTTGCAAATCCTCTACTAGTTGGTCTACCTCGCTGCGTAGGTAGACACCCTGTTTCTTTCCTGGAGGATAAATGTGTTGAAGTGTTCCATTGCGGACATAGCTATAAAGCTCATTAGGGGTGATATTCAGTTTCTCTTTAACCTGTTTGGCAGTGTAGTAATCCTCACCTATTTTCATTTGTGGCATACAAGACCCCTTACAATTCTTTGTCACGTCGGTGTGGCAATCAGTCTCATTGTACAACAAAAAATAAACATTGCAACAATTGCAACAGGGTTGACAAAACCAGATGTCTGTTCTACACTCTATAGTGTGGCAAAAAGTTGCAATTATTGCAACTTTTTATCAGATTTATAGAGGCTTGGAAATGATAGAGCAAGAAGTGTACGACATCGTGAAATTGTACGGCTGGTCTTTCTTACGCCGTAGGCGGAGGAGTAGGAGCTACGTGTACGCAGCTCGGAAAATGCAAGGGAAGCGTAAAGAGGTTTATATTGGCTCAATTGGGGGGCTTGCCCAACTCACGCTCGACCAGCTCACTACTAAGTTGAGAGATGAGGACAGTAGAACATGCTGATAGACAAAAAGATCAGGTTTGAAGCCAGTGAACAGGATGCTCTACCCTGGAATTTATGCAGGGAAAAGCGAGGGTTTGTACAACTGGTGAGTAATGTGCCTATGGGATGCTGAGAAATTGCCTGGATGATGGAGTAAATGGAATTGTAGCCTGCTCAGTTTTTAGTGGAGAAGTCGACTGCTTTGGATCACAGAGTTTTGCCCTGGTCGGTGCAGACACATCGAGCCAGGGCGAGCAAGAAAGTTACATTAGGAGGTAACAATCATGCAGTACCATTCTAACACTGAGGGTTCGCCACTTGATGCGTTGATCCTCTCGTGTTCTGAGACGGTGATGGCGATCGCGTGGTCCTTTGCGCGGTCATCTGATGGGCGCGTCGATGCTGATGATATGTATTCGATTGGCATGTTGGAAGTGTGTGAGGCGGTGGTCGCTGGTCGTGGGATACATTCAGATGTGCCGGTCGTGTATCTCTGTAAAGCGGCTCGCTATGCCATGATTGAAGAATGGCGGCGGCTACATGGATGGTCAATAGCAAGTCTGGATGTCCCATTGTCCGATGAGAGTTCGCTTACCCTGATTGATGTTCTGCCAGCTCCTACCCCAGATGTTTCGGTTTCCTCTCGACGCACATGCGCCCTGAATGGTGCCATGCGACGCCTGGTGTCCTCTCGACAACGGGCCGTTTTGCGGCGGCGCTATGGCTTACCTGGTTACGGTTTATCGAATATGAGAGAGACGGCGCGCAACTTGCACACGACGGTGCCGGTTGTCGATCACGCAAGCCGTCGAGGTCTTGGCAAGCTGGCGAATGATGCACGGCTGTGCAAGGTGATGGGTGTGGAGGTGGAACAATGAACAACCGTAAGAAGTACCCGAGGAACTGGCGGAAGCTGGCGCGGGCCTGCAAAGAGCGGGCGGGTTGGCAATGTAAAGAGTGCTTTGTACAGCATGGAACGCTGCGTCTTTCGTGGGCGGGCCGTCCCTACCCGGTGTATCTGGTGGCTGCGCATAAG
>DAOTTD010000341.1:0-10503 GCA_034438015.1 Ktedonobacteraceae bacterium
CCTGCGACAATTGCCAGGGTGTTGGGCTGGCTAGTGGCACTGGGGCTGGTGGTCGCGTATGCTTCCAGTGGAGGGACCTGGCTGATGGGTGCAGACCGAACCTATGCGGTGAGTGCACTTGACCGCACTGCTCCGCGCATGTTCGGTCGCTTTAGCAAGAAGTACGGTACGCCGATAGCGGTCAATACTATGTCCGGTATCATGGCGACAATCGCAGTGGCGGCGGCGATTCTGGTAACTGCCTTTGCTTCTGGCAACGTCACTACCCTTTTTTCGCTGGTGCTGGGCTTTACGCTTTCGACGAATACCCTCGCCTACCTGTTTATCTTCCCCGCGTTTCTGATCCTGCGCTACCGATATCCCGATGTGCCTCGCACATATCGGGTTCCCGGCGGTATGCTCGGCGCGTGGATCGTGACGCTGTTGCCATTTGCCTATGCTGCCATTGCTAGCTACTTCATTCTCATTCCCAACGCCTCCTATGTGAGCAAAAGCGGAGTGGACCGACCAACGCACGAACTCACCCAGTTTGCCCCACTGGCCGTGATCGTCCTGTTGACTATCGTGTTTTATGTCTGGGGTCAACGTGAGAAACGCAACCAGGATGTTCTTGCCGTGGAGAAGGTGAGGGATGTCGGTAGCGCTCCAGGCGATTAGTCCGCCGTAGACACATTGAGCTATATCTATATGGAAACTGAACAACCTCTGTATCTGAGACCAGTCAGACGCGGGGGTTGTTCAGTATGATAAGCTGACGGCCATCATTCGAGTTAAGAGAGGCATCGTCTTTTTACCTTTTGCAGCGATGAAGTGTATCCAGGCGATCAGGAATAAACCTGAAAGTTTATTCGTTTGTATAGCCAGGGTTCAATTTTGTATAATTGAAGCATAATTTTGAGAGATACGTCTATCTTATAAATATCTGGGAGGTAGTTATGGCAACACAGACAGAGAGAAATACAATGACAAAAGGCATATGTGAATTTTGTAAAAGCGAAATTGACAAAGCGAAAATGACCCAGCACCTCAAGCATTGCAAGCAAAGGGCAGCCGTCAATGCCGCCAACGACGCCGATACTGGAGATGAGGCCAGGCAGAAGGAGAAGCTGTTTCATATTCTGGCGGAGGGACGCTACAATCCTCAGTACTGGATGCACATCGAAATACCAGCCTCGGAATCGCTTTTTACATTAGATCGCTTCTTAAGGGATATCTGGGTTGAATGTTGCGGCCACCTGAGCGCATTTGAAATTGGCGGAACCTCTTATGCGGATGAGCCTGAAGACTTTCCTTTCGGGGCGTTCGAGGCAGGTATCGAGGTACTGGGGGCAAAGGAGCAGGAGGACGAGGAGAAGGACAAGGAGGAGAAGGACAAGGAGGAGAACGAAGAGGACGAGGATCTGAGCCCAGAAGAACTCGCCGAGGAGCTAGGAAATTTCCTCGATGAGCAGCCCGTAGAGTTGCTCAACATGTTTCCTGACGAGTTGCTGGTTGAACTCAAAAAGCCGCGTTCGAGAGATGATCTCGTCGCTTTCTTGAAGGAGAAGCTGGCTGCGTTGCCCAAGCGTATCTCCTCGATCACTCCAGAAAATATAGAAGAGCAGAGAAGCATTTACTTCCAGAAAAACACACTGAAGTTCTTGCTGGATATGGTTGAAGATCGCAGCCTGGATGCCACATTAGAAAAAGTTCTGCAGGTAAAGCAAAAGTTTACCTATGAGTACGACTTTGGGTCCACCACAGAACTGAATCTAAAGGTTATCTCCGAAAGAGAAGGTGTGGCTCTGGAGGGGGAAGATGACGATACTGTCTTCGTTCTTGCCAGAAATGTGGCACCCGCCATTCTTTGCAAAGTGTGTGGAAAGCCTGCCAGGAAAGTGGTTTCCGGATACTTCAATGTGGAGGAGAACGCGTACTGCAACAGGTGTGCCAATCGCAGCGAAGACGCTGAAATGATGCTGCCTATAGTCAATTCTCCCCGCGTAGGCGTGTGTGGATATACCGGCTAGTGGAAAATGTTTTCGCAGATCATTGCAGGGGCCGAGAAACTACACGAACGCGTGCTGCAGAAGAAGATCAATTTGTAGTAGTCGGCTCCCAGGGCGACCGCAAGAGTCGCCCTGCTGATTTTACGTTTGCTGAGCCTTATTGTAAAGCGCGTTCCAGGTATCATCATAGTAGGGCGAGAACATATGTCCAGGCCGGAGACTGCTGATGAAGTCGTTATGGCCGTCGAGGTACCAGTTGCCGCCGCTTTGCACGAACCAGGGGCCGCCACTGGAGCCACCGGTCATGCGACAGGGGATAGAGACCACCGTCCCATCGCCATGTTTCCAGAGAGTACCCGAAGAACTCTCGCAGGACTGCCTGGTCTGACCATCGAAGGGATACGCCGCCGGGTAGCCATAGGCGTAGAAGGGTTGATTGACCGGCAGATTATAGGCCCACCCGGCACCACCAACCACGTCGGTCACGTCCCCCTCGCTGTTGGGGGCAACGATAGCCATGCCAAAGTCATGATGGTAGTCGTTGGGCTTCGCGTTTATCCAGTCGGAGGGGACCTCTAGATCGCGCGCGGCCCAGCAGCCATAAGGCGTATTGCCGTTCTCATAGAGAGGGCAGAAGATCACGTTATTTACCCAGTTGCCATACAGGTAGAGGCAGTGACCAGCCGTATCGACAACGCTATGATTGGCGCTTGCGACAGAGGTCCCGGAGCAGACGTAGTTCTGGCCGGAGGAATTAGTGAAAAAGACCTTCCCCACGGTCGAAATGGGATATGAGAGGCTTCCATCGCGAGGGAGCTGCCCTTGTTGTTGGGCCGCTGTGCCCTGGGTTGTATCGCTGCTCTCTTGTGTTAGGGTGAAATCCTGGCCGACCACCGGATCGACGTTGGTAGCACTGCGCATGCTCGCCGCCGTCCAATGCGTGAGGACGACAGTGGGGTTCGTATCCACAGCGTGCTCAACGATTGTCGCTGAAGGTGATAAGAGTGATGCGGACAGAAAACGCGTAAATGCAACCATGTACACCAGGTAGGCACCAGCAAGCACGCATAGGATGATCCTGCCAGTCAGGGAGTGGAGAATGAGTTTTTGCAAACGTTGCATCATGCTCCTCTCTTTCATCGGGCCTCTGGATGGCGTCGCGGCTGGCGCTTCTTCTGGCCGACTGCATGGACCTTCGGCATAGGAGCGGCTTTTGCGTTGCTCATTTTTTCTTCTGTCCAATACTTGAGGACGTCATCGGCGGGCGTTTCCACCGAGTGTCTCGCGACGGCGGCAGGCTCTGGTTGCGAAGGACGCTTCCGTGCAAACAGGTACACACCAACAAGCAAGCAAAGAAGAGCCACGCCAATCAGGGGCAGGTAATTGAGTTTCTGTTGTTGCGCCATGATAGTTTTCTCTTTCAGCAAAGATGATCCAGGCAGAACGCGTGCGCAAGGTATTATTTATGTCGTTTTTTCTTTGCACGTCCCTCGCTTGTCAGGATCAGGACCCTATGTTCTCTACAGAGTAGTATAGCAGCAATTGGCGAATTTAAAAAGACTGACAAAGAGAAATGTGTGAGGAAAAATTTTCATCTCAGGCGCATGCATCCGACAGGGCATAGTCAATGGCTTGATCGTGAGTGAGGCTGGCACCTATGGTCCATTCCTCTCCAAAGGTAGGCTCATTAAGCGCGGCTCTCGTGGCTGCCACAACCTCCTCGAACGCTTTGCGTTCGGCAGGTGGTAGCGGTGTCTGCGCCTGCGCGCGCAGCGTCGTTGCGGCTGCACATAGCCGCGTTGCCTGGGCATACTGCTTCTCTGCATTGAGAACAGCAGCAAAGCCTTCCAGACACCAGGCAATATAGGTGGAGCTATTAAAAGCGTGAAAAACGACGAGGCTTTCACGGTAGCGGGTTTTGGCCAGGGCATAACTTTGTTGCTGACAGGCCAGGTGGCCCAGCAGCGTGGTAATCAAGGCAACTCCAAACGTCATTCCCAGGGTTCGTGCGACCGCCATAGCCTCTTCATAGAATACAATTGCGCGGGTAAGGTCTCCTTGCATCCGCGCAATCTCTGCAAGGTTACGCAGGGTAAAGCCTCGCAGGTCCGGATACTCCCCCAGCCTGGCATGTGCATCACTTTCAGTGAAGAACGCCTCTGCCTCATTCAGGTCTCCGTTTCCCTGCGCAATTTGTCCCAGAATGGCAAGAGCACTACAGATTCCGCAATGGTCCCCAGCTTTTTGAGTGCGATCCAACGCATCACGAGCTACTATTTCAGCGTACCCCATTTTGCCTCGACTGAGCAAAATTTGTCCAAATGTGTAGAGGGCTTCTGCGCGACACCCGGCTAATGCTGTTCCCTGCTCTTTGCTTTGCCAGCTCAATGTCAGCATACGTGCCAGCCACCCCTCAGCCTCGCTCATCTGATTCTGACTCAGCCAGCCGTGCCAGGAAAAGCGTGCCAATCGCAGTCCTATATTAACCTCTCTCCTCTCTTCTGCCCACTGCAGAGCCGTCCGAACATTGGCGATATCCTGTATCAGGCGAGCTTCCCGCATTTCCGGCTCTGGACCTTCTGGCTCAGCTATTTCCGCCAGATTGGCATAATAGGCGGCATGCCGTCGCCTACACTGTTCCTCCTCCCCCTCTGCACGCAGACGCTCCAGAGCGTAGTCTTGAATAAGCTCTAACATTCTAAAGCGTGCCAGCCCCTCTGGGAGGATATCAACCTGAATCAAACTGGCATCCAGCAGGGCCGCAAGTGCGAAAATACTCTCTTCAGGAATCTTCTCGCCTTCAGTCCAGCAGACGGCTTCTGCCGCCTCTGCTGTCCATCCTCCTACAAAGACCCCGAGAGAGCGGAAATACCGTTGTTGTGCCGGGGTGAGCAACTCATAGCTCCAGGCGATGGCATCCTTCATTGTTTGCTGCCGTGCTGGCAGGTCCCTGGCTCCGCCCCGAAGAAGTGTCAGGCGCTCAGTGAGGCGATTGTACAGCATAGGGAGAGAAAGGCTCCTGACATGGATGGCGGCCAGCTCAATTGCCAATGGGAGGCGATCCAGGCGCTCACAAATGGCTGCAACCTCTTGTGATGCGTACGGCCTTCCCGGTTGTATTGCTGTCGCTCGATCTTGAAAAAGCGTGACTGCGTCTTCGATAGGCAGTGGAGCGAGTGGGAGGACCTGTTCGGCGCGTAGGCGAAGGGACATCCGGCTCGTCACAAGGATGGAGAGATGTGCACAAGTGGAGAGCAGGTTTGCCACGAAGGAAGCTGCGTGTATAATCTGCTCGAAATTGTCGAGAGCCAGCAAGAAATGTTTCTCTCGCAGAAATGCGGTCACTTGCTCGGAAATATCTTCTTCAGAAGACTCGTGGAGGCCAAGTGCCCCCGCTATCACGTTCGGTATGAGCCGTGCATCGCGAAGAGTTGCAAGCGAGACAAACACGACTCCCTGGGTGAAATGTTCTTCCAGGTCTCTGGCGATTTGCAGACCGAGGCGGGTTTTGCCGATTCCAGCGGGTCCGGTAAGTGTAAGCAGGCGTACTCCATCGCTCTTTAGAAAGGCCAAAGCGCGCGCCATCTCCTGCTCGCGTCCGATCAACGCTGTGGGTGGGAGAGGAAGAGGTAATAGAGAAGAAGTTTGGGCGACTGCCGCTGTCATTTCCGGTCGTGCCATTGCGAGGAACAGAGCGCGCTGCTGTGTAGTTACGTTCAATGCAGCCATGAGCAGCTCGAAGGTATCGTGATGCGGGAGACGGTTGATGCCTCGCTCAAGATCAGCAATGGTACAAGCGCTGAGTTGAGCGCGGGCCGCAAGCGCTTCTTGCGTTAAACCAGTAGCTGTCCGATAGCGCCGGAGTAAGGTGCCAAAGGGCGTCTGTTCACTCATACTGGGACCTCTCGCGCAGAGTATGAAGTAAAGTGACCTCTTGAAGAGTATAGCACATCCTGCCAGTTGAGAAAGACCAGTTATGTAGGGAACATGTGGGTCTTTTTCCTGGTGGGAGCAGCAATGAATGGATATACTCGCCAGTGAGAATCAAAAAAAAGGTGATGTTCCCCTTCTTGCAGCAGCGGTGTGCAAGGAGAGAATGTTCCTTTCACGAGCACAGTAATGCATTGTTTGATCAAGTATCAGAAAGAGAGGACATGTTATGCCTCAACCGTTTCGTTTTAGCGTGGTAATCGCCGCTGCCCCGTCACGTACAGCATTTGTCACGCTGGCGCGCAGGGCTGAAGAACTTGGCTATGCCACTTTATTAATGCCAGATCGTACCATTACGGCGCTAGCTCCGCTCACGGCACTGGCCATAGCTGCGCAAGCAACCACTTCACTTCGTGTTGGTAGTTATGTGTTTTGTAATGATTACCGGCACCCTGCACTTCTCGCAAAAGAGGCAGCAACTCTAGACTTTCTGTCAGATGGACGCTTTGAACTGGGACCAGGAGCAGGCATCGGGCCGTTCGATTATCAACAGTTGGGCCTGAAATTTGAGGATGCTGGTACGCGAGTTGGTCGCCTGGAAGAGGCGGTTTCCATCGTCAAACGCTTTTTTACTCAAGAACGCGTGAATTTTACCGGGAGGTACTATACGGTTGCTGAGATGAAAGGGTCACCCGGTCCTGTCCAGAAGTTGCATCCACCAATTGTCATTGGTGCCGCAGGCAAACGGATGCTTTCCCTTGCTGCACGAGAGGCTGATAGCATTTCCATTATGTTCAGGCTGCCACAGCAAGGCATCGATGCGCCAAACGAGGTTTTGGAACAGAAGCTCGCATGGGTGCGAGAAGCTGCGGGCCAACGCTTCGCGCGCCTGGAACTCAGTCAACTGGCCTATGTTCTTGCTATCGATGATGGCCGCGCTGATAGGGACTCCGAGGGAGATGGTCCGCCTATCCCACGCATCGTGATGAGTACCGGACAGGCGGTGGAACACCTGTTTGAGCAGCGTGAACGCTACGGATTCTCCTACATTCCGGTGTACGGTGGCGCACAGATGGAGAAGTTTGCTCCGGTGGTTGCCCAGTTGGCTGGGAAATGAAAATGTTGGGAAAACACACATATGCGCATGTGTGCTTTCCCAATCGCCATGTGTTTCAGACTAAAATGGTTCTAGAGGCCATTCAATTAAGCCATATGTAAACCTCTTTATATTCGGTTGGAAATGTGTACATTCATGTATGCTTTGGGAGACGCTTCCGAAGAGTCATTCGCCTGCCTGTTTCGCTCCAATGCCTCGCCAGCCCCACGCGCCCTGGAGGAAGGCCAGGAACTCCTCCTTGTTGAAGTCGGCTGAGGCATACGCCACGTAGCCATCAGGACGAAGAAAGTAGCAGGCACCGGATTGGAAGCCTGCGCGTGCAGCTTCGGACGTCCAGGGCAGGCGCGTTAGAGGAAACTCCGGGTGCTGTGAGGCCCACAGCTCGACTTCGGGAGAGACGACGCCATAGACCTGGATCTGAGGTGAGAGGAGACGCAGCGAATCATAGTTGCTGCGATCCTTGTTCCCATCCTTGCCCCATTTCACCCAGGGCAAGCGATCACCCGCTCGTACATGGCCCGCTGCACCTCGGCTAATCGGGCTGTCGTGGTAATTGATGCGGGTCTGTGAGACCAGGCCGAAAAGCGCATGGCGCACCTGGGGAAGCCCCCCGATCATCGTGAACATCGCCGGGACAACTGTAGAGCGGAGCATGCGTACCCAGGGGGAAGACGTTGTCGCAGCGGCGAACACCCGATCTGTGGTGTTCACCAGCAGGCGTGCGAAGGGCATGCGCTCTGGCTCATAACTTGCCAGCAGCCGCTCATCGGCCTCGCCTTTCAATACGGCAGCCAATTTCCAGCCAAGATTGGTGGCATCCATCAATCCGGTGTTCATGCCCTGACCGCCCGCGGGGCTATGGATATGCCCGGCATCGCCAAGCAGGAAGACACGGCTCCGCCGGAACGCATTGGCGACGCGATGATGGACGTTGTAGGTCGAAAGCCAGAACGTTTCCATCACGCGCATATCGCTGTATCGCTCGATTTCGGGACGGATGTCCTCGAAGGTGAGGTCATGTCGATCCACGAGGTTCGGCGGAACGATCCCCACGATCCGGTAGTAGTCCTGGCCAGGCATAGGAAAAAAGCCTAAGAAACCCTGATTGTCGAGCCAGATGCTGAGCTCATCCTTGACCTTGTGGAAAGAGCCTCGCACGTCCGCAACAAAGAAGCGCTGGGTGTAGGTCCCTCCTGGAAAATCGATGCCGAGTGCCTGACGCACTGCGCTGCCAGCGCCATCGCATCCGCAGACATACTGTACGCGCACAGTTTCGGCATATCCGTCAGCCCGGCGCAGTTCCGCGCTCACCCCTTCATCATCCTGCTTCAGCCCTGCGAGTGAGGTCTCCCACTGTACCTGACCGCCCTGTTCCAGGTAGTGTTCGAGCAGAAGATACTCGGTCTTGTCCTGACCCATAACGAAGAGATAGGGATAGGGAGAGAGGCCGTTGCCGATCTCACCAAGCTTGATACGTCCTACGCGATGCTGCTTGAGCAAGACGTTGACTGCCGCTACTCGGACTCCCTGCGGCAGGGCACGCTCCACGATGCCCAACATGTCATACGTCTCAAGCGTGCGCGCTTGCACACCGAGCGCTCGCGACTCACGAGTCAGGCCCTCTCTCTTATCGATCACCAGCGGGCGTATGCCCAACCGCGCCAACCAACAGGCAAGCATGAGGCCCGTTGGGCCGGCTCCGACGACCAAAACATCCGTGTTCATATGTCCTCCTTTCTTTAACTTCCCTTTGGACTACTGGACAACAATTGTCAGGTTCATTCCCCGGTGGATCATACAGTAGAGGTGAAAGACGCCAGCGGTAGTGAACGGTCCGATGGTAACGGACCTACCCTTGATGTCCAGATTGTGGACCACTGGCGCACCGGGCTCCGCTGACGCTTGTGTTGTGCCGCTTGGGGTCCATGATCCATTCTGGATGATGTGTTCAATCGAATCGTCATCTACGAGCAGTAGCTTCTCTCCTTTTGGGATCAGCACGACGTTCGTCAGGAAATCGCTTCCTGCCATATGCACGGTAGGCATGCCGCCCGTGGCCGTGCTCGTGGAGGCACTCTGTGGGCTCGCAGCGATAAGCAGGGCGACCACAATCATGCCTCCAGCGAGGCCGCTCAGACCGGAAAGCAGCGACCCTAACCAGCGTGGAGCGCGCCGCTCTGTGCTGTGGTAGTTCTGAATTGCTGCCGCCACCCCGGCCACCAGCGCGATCACCGCAAGGGCATACATGATAACGAGTTCACTAAAGCGTGCTACATCGGCTGTAGGATGCCGCAAGGCAGATGCCCCCAGCGGAAGAACAAACAGGAAGACCATCACTGCCAGAGCAACGAGGGAGCCGAGCCAGGGTGCCCAGCGCACACCACTGGCAACGAAACCAGCCGCCTCAAGAGCCTTTTCAACACGTTTCCTCCTGGGTGTGGCAGGCAATTCCATGAAGAAACAGCCACACGAGTGTTGCCATGCGCTCAGGGGGAAGGGGCTGCGAGCTGTTATCGGGCTGAACGAGTGCGCCTATGATATGCATCAACAGTGACCCGACGAACAGATTAATGGCGGCATCAAGATCAACAGGAAAGATCACCCCATGCGCTAAAGCGTTCTCTAAAAGCGCTTTCAAAACAGATGCGCCTTCCTGGGGAAGCGCCGAAAAGAACAGTGAGCCCAGGGAAGGGAAACGCGGTATCTCCGCGATGAGCATCCGCACCAGTGCCACGTAGTCGGGCCGTAAGGTATGTTCTAGCACGACCTGGGCCCAGGCCAGCAGGGCGTGTTCTAGCTGAGAAAGGCTCTCCATCGGGGTCTCACGCAACTCCGCGAACGTAGTCATCACGACACGTTCAAACACCATATGTCGCATGGTCGCAATAAACAGCGCCTCTTTGTGCTGGTAATAGCGATAGAGGGTTTGTTTTGAGACATTCGCAGCAACAGCGATGGCATCCATGCTCGTACTCTCAAAGCCATGTTGGCTAAAGAGTTCCTGGGCTGCGGCCAGGATAGCGTCGCGCCTGGCCTGGGCACGAGGAGTGAGTTCTGTCGGGTTCATGCCGTTTCTCCGTTTTTAAAATCATACTAGACTGTCTAGTATGATTTTAGCATGGAATCTGCCATGTGTCAAGACGATTTAGGGCGTTTTCCCAAACGTCCTATCTATCGGCCTGGAGCGGCTCTACAGGCTGTATTATCTAAACCGCTCTTAAATGTGCTTATATTCGGTTGAAAATGTGTGCAATCATGTGTGCTTTGCCTGAGATCGAGCATACCATGCATCCTGGCGATCAGACCCACGATGGCCTGGCACAAGGTTCGATGTGTTGATCCTTTTTGGCATAGGTTGAGCTCAAAAATTTACAGTAGCTATAACAAAAGTAGTCTACAAAAAAGCGTGAACCTCGACGTATATAAAGTGGCACATCTTCTACACAATCAATTATAATTAAGAAGGAC
>DAOTTD010000342.1:0-15639 GCA_034438015.1 Ktedonobacteraceae bacterium
CCGTGATACAATGCACGAGTGGATCTGGCAACAGATGTACAAAGAGAGAGTCAGGGAAGCGTCGGAAACTTTGGCCTGACTCTCGACAACTGGTAGGGATCGACGCACTACCGTCCTTTGCTACGTGAGTACTTCGTTTTGCCACAGGGGCAGGCAACGTACACGATGCGCCCGTTGGGGCTCTCGCCTGTCTTCTGTCCCTTCTTGCCACAGGCACCGCACGTGATCGTGTGCTCGTGTCCCATGAGGGGTTCCTCGCCTTTCTTGTGGAGAGCTGCCGGGCGAACGTCCCGTTTTAATGTCTCCTGGTGGCGCCAGAGATGAACAAGGCAAAGAAGGCAACCATGCCAACAACAACGATGGCAACGCGCGATCACTTGAGTCAGATCCATCATGGCCTTTCTCCTTTCATTTTCTTCTTCCTAACGTGCGAACGGGCGTCCAATGCGCCCGCGCAAGTAGGTTCGTGCTTCTTTGAGGTAGCGTTGTCTCATGCGCGGGGTCATCGCGGCCAGGGCGTGTTTACCATCGTTGGTCCCGGTGATGATCTGAGAGAGCACGAGCGCCTTTTCGTCAGCGGTGCGCCGCTTGATCTGCTCCCGCATGAGCGTATCCACCCGATCGCCGGGAAAGTACTTGATGGAGGTCTCCATATCAATCACATTGACCGGGACAACGGCGTTATGCCGCTGCACAATAAGCAGATCAAACCTCTGGCTCTTGTGCAGGCGGTAGGTATAGAAGTCGAAGGTCACGGGTAAGACAATGGCGGTGCAGACCTTGCCGCGATAGTCGTCCAGATCCTTGACGGCGAACGTGTAAGCAGAGAGGCGCTTCTCGATGGCGTATCCCAAACGCCCCGCCTGGATCTGGAACTGGTAGGCGGCCTGTTCACGTGCGACGCGCAGATCTCCCATCGTGGTCCCCTCCTTTCTACCAGCGCCCACGTTCCTCACGATTGCCGTTTTTCATCTGGTCCATCTGCTTCTCTTCCATCTCCGCAAAGAATTGAGCACGCTTCATTTTGCGCTCTTTCTCAATTTCTGCCTCTTGTTGGCGAATCACTTCTTCTTGCTGGATGCGGTTGGTCTCCACTTCTTTGCGCGAGAGCTGCCCAACGTGATCAGCGACCATCTCGCGCTTCTTGAGATGCGCCTTGAAGGAGCGATAGTCCAGCACTGCCAGGACCAGCAAGGCCGCGATATCGGTCCCTGTAGAAGAGCAGGTACGAAACACAATACCTACGACAGTAGGGAAGTCAGGATGAACGAAGTGACTCTCGTAGACGAACCACTGTGCTAAGATCGACATACTGGAGAAACACAGGAAAAAGGCGACCAGCGCGACAAACGTCCCAATGCGCGAGCGATCGGAGAGCATACGCCGGAATTCGCGCGAGGCTCCAAAGGAGACCCCCCAGAGGGAGCCTTCCGTGATCAGAGCGATCACGTACATGGCGGGAGTCCACCAGAACTCCCGTGAGAGCTTGGCGTACTGCTCCCCAATGAGCATGGCCACGAAGAAGGCCAGCACGACAGGGCCAACGTACATGAGCGTCTTGACCGCATAGCGCACGATCTTATCCGCGCCGTCTTCGGCATCCTCAACGAACTGTTCAGCTACCCGCCGATGCTCTTCCATACGAACAATGATCTGAGGGAGTGCCACAGGCGTTTGACCAGTGGCATCGATCCATTGGCCTTGCACGACGGTGGCATCTTTGGCTTGCGTGGGCACCAGGGACAGATGGCCGCCCGGAGTTGAGGGATCAGGGGCAAGCGGTTGTGTCGTTCTCGCTTGTGGCGGTTGCGGCGGTAAAGGCGCGGGTGTCACCGGTTGCTGCGTGACCTTATTCAAAGTGGTGTCGATCTTCTGTATCATCCATGTGAATGGATGGGGCATAAGAATTGATATCCTTTCGCGTAATCGCGTCGTACATCGGTCGTTTTCGTGCAGAAATGCAACGAGAGTTGAGCTTGAAACGACGTAAGCACGTCAGAAACGCGCCGTAAGAACGTCATAGTGACGACAGGCCGTTCTGACGTTCTTATGTACGTTTCTGACCGGCTAGGCCGTGGTTTCTTCGTCCTCTTCGTCAGCCAGTGCCCTGGTTTCTTTGCGGTAGAGGGCCATTTCTGCACGGCGGATGCGTGCTTCGATGGCCGATAAATCAGCGGAAGTCTGCGCAAGAAACTTCTCGAAGTAGCGACGCACAACAAGCGCTTTCTGCTTGTTGGCGTCTTGCGCCTTGGTCTTGATTTCCTGGTGAAACTTGTTCAAGGTCTCATAGAGGGACTTGAGGCCATCAACATCGTCCTGGGTCATGGCCCCCTTTTTCTTGTCTGACATTGGTTTTGTCCTCCTTGGGATGTGGATAACTTGTGGATAACACGGACATTGCCACTCAATGCCCATCTCCACTTGCCCTGATGGTTGCCAGGACAAGCGGGATCAATCGACGAGAACGCATATTCAAGACTGGCGTCTCTGGCAACTGAGCGATCCGCAAGCGCAGGTTGACTCCCCACAGGGTCAAGGCAGGTTCGCGGTGTTCGCCTCCCGCAAAGGCTTGTGCGAGCGCTGCCCGCAGGAGTCCCTTGCGTTGCATGAACCCGCCAATGGCTCGCTTTTGGGGAGACGGCGGTGTGTCTGCCCGCAAGATCAAAGCCGCGCGAAGAGGGGGTGAGCCAGAGGGAGATGTCGTCGTTCTCCATGTCCTGGCCAGGGATGCTCATAGCGAGGTCCTTTCCTTCAAAAACACCAGGCCACCGCTTCATACGTCTGGAAGGACGGTTAAAACAGGTGGTAGAGCAGGCCAAGCCCAAGCATGAGAAGAATAAACGCAACAACACTGACCAGCACGGCACTTCCGAAAAAATCAACGGGACGCATTTTCCGATCCTTTCTCCTTTTATTTCTTTGCTTTGCTCTACAGGGACGCGTACTCAACAAGGACAGACCTATCGACGACGGCGGGGAAGGGGCCGCAATGGTTCCCGCAAGGTCTGCGCTTGCGGGTCCACTCTGGGTTGTTCGTACGGCTGGTTGAAGAACCAATATTCATAGTCCTGAAGCTGACGGATACGCGCACGAAGCATCCCGATCATCAGGAATTGGATGATCAGGACCGTGCCCGCGATGATTTGCCAGCCGCAGTCTTTGATCACCGTGATGAGCATCAAAGGGAAGTTCTCCTTTCGTAGAGAGCTCAGAGCCGTCAGGTATGCCGACACACATGCAAGAACTCGCACACGCGACACACGCCAGCCGTCAAACCTGACAAGAATCATCAATGTGAACGTGAGACGGAAAGAAGATGAGGATGGGTAAGAAGAAACGCCAACGTCGCGACAAGCAACAACAGTGCAATGAACGCGAGCACGCGTCCCCTCCCATACGTGATCCCAACTACGACAACCGCGAGCGTTCCCAGCAGAAGCACCGCTAAAAATCCAAGGCCATTCACAAGCATTGCGCGCTCCTTTCCTATGAACTACGCGGTAGGGACCCCGCCAGGAGAAACAGGAAGGCCGCAGTGGCAAGAAGCATCACGACGAATGCCAGCCGCCGCGCCGTGCCCGTGATCTTAGGCATACAGCAAACCGAGACAATCATGACGACGAGCGAAACGAGCATTCCAAGGGAGTTCAATGACATACACCGTCTCCTTTGTGGGTATTGAAATGTTGGGAACAATGAGTCATGCCGTGTTGCAGTGGGGAGGGCTAGAGGCCCTCAACGGGTCGGTGTGTTGGTAGCACATGGACCTTTTTCACTGAACGACGGTGCGGGAAGATCAGAGCAATGCGCTAAAAAGGATGGTCGTCTTCCGTTTGCGCCTGCTGAATTTTCCAGCGCAGGATCGCGGCGCAGAGATCATCTAATCCCTCATCGGTCAGGCGAACGGTCGAGACTTTTTCGGTTGAGCCAGTCACTTCGACAATCCGGTTGGAGAAGAACCGCCCGAAGTGGACCAGGACGTGATTGCTATAGTCGTAGTCGGCATCAGTGAGCATGGCAAAGATGTTCTCATCGCTTGCCGTGACGGTCAACTCTCGGCTGAGCAGATCACTGACCACTTGCGCCTGCGCATCGTGAAGGGTGATACTTCCAACGGTCTGTTCTGGCATAGGATACCTGCCTTTCAATCATTCAATTTCGGTGAAGAATACGTGTACCATCGAGCCTGCGCTCAGGCTCATCGCTACTCACCAGCGTCGTGTGCGCGACTGTGATGAGCACCGACGAACCGACGCGAGAGGCCGGACCATACGAAAGACGACGCGGCCAGGGAAGCTGAGCCTGGCAGCCCGACCGTGAAACGCCGGACCACCAGCTGCTGCTCGGCTGAGAAACGCGCGACTGCATTCATCAACCGCTTTTGACAGGTCCGTCGGTTCCAACACCGCACTTGTGCGATGAGCGCGCACCGTGCCTGGACGCGTGAGGGCCAGCACTTCCTCTTGTGTTTGGAAGAGCTGGTTCATCACAACCATCGATCACGGCGCGCAAGAGCACCTGCTGAAGCGGAAACTGGTTGGGAGAGCCAGGCTTTTGATCGACGTTCTTTCCCCGCTTTGCTCAATCAGGGTGATTGCGTCTTGCACATTCTCGTTGGAAGATCTACGCACTATGAAGAAGTTGCGTCTCAGGGCTGCAAGATCGCCAGATGAGTGACCATCTCTCTGTCAACACCTGGGCGATGTGTTGGCAGGCCGCAGGATCACCGCCAGCAGAGAGCCACCCACGTGAGGCATGTGCAGGGAAGCGTTCGCCATCCATTGGCGCATCCCTGCCGGCCAGGTAGATCACCTCGGTTCCGTGTGCATCGCGGTAGTGAAACTGTGCTGGCAGTGGCGACGTGTGAGAAGACGCCGCCGAGACGACCACCGCCATGTGAAAGACGAGCGAGAAGCCGAGCCCTTGCAGCACAGCGCTGACCTCCTCGACGCATGGGCACGCACGACAGAACGCTTCCAGTTCGTTCGTCTGGCTCATCGATCACCTCCTCTGTGGGCCTGTGCGCGTGCTTCGCAATAAGGTGAGAAAGTACTCGCGCGTAATGGTGCCCTCGAAAGGGATGGCGTCCAACTGCGCTATCACCCTCTGTGTCCACGCCGGGAGTGGGGTATAAAGACTGAAGGTCACGTCAGTCGGCTGGACGACCACATTGACGAAAAGGGACACGTTTCCCTGATGAGGCAGATGTGGGAAGCCCCTCAAGGCTTCGCAAGCCGATGAGAACACGGCCCAACGAGCGTGCCACCCCTCATGTGCAGGGAACATCTCATTGAGATAGTGCCTGAAGGGGTGGTCTTCTCGGCGCTGTCCTCTGCCAACAAGCCGGCGCGGGGTGGTTCTGGCCCAGGCACAGACGCGGTCGTAGTCCATCACGCGCTCAAAGACCATCAGGGCGTCCTGCCGATAGGCCGCCAGCATCAGATCCTGGTTGAGCTGATGATACTCCGGCTGAGACAGCCGCAGGTCGGTGGCCCGTGCATAGGCTCGCGGGACCAGATAGGGACCGCATTGAGGACAGGGACTCTTTGTGGATGGTTGGGAGAGTTGCGAAATCATGTACGTTTCTCGCTTTTCTGGATACAGAACGTGTATGGAATAGAATGCAAGAGCCGCCTACGACTCAAGGCTGCTCATCGCGCCATGCTGCCTGAGCACAACACGACGAGCAAGGTGGAGCCGTAAACGGTCGATGGGAGAGTGAGGTGGAGCCTCCTATGCAGACATCGCGTTTCCCTTCCCCCTGCCGGGACCCTGGCTTGCTGCTCAGGGCAGGGATTGGCGTGAGAGTGCTCCTGCGCTCCTCACCAGGACATACGCAGTGGTCCACCAACGGCGCGGGTCTGCCCGCTTCCCAACTGCCTAGTCCTCACAAGCGGCTTACCCCCTTGCTTGCCGGTCCCTTCTCCACATGGCCTCTTCTGTTCCCCCGCCTCTCGTCCTCGACACCTATACCCAGGGATCAGAGTAGCCCGCCCCTCCGTTTATTACCAGCACGGCGCAGGAATAAGTTGTGTTGTACGGAAACGAACCGTCGTCGTTTATTGAACTCCTTACTTGCTGTCTACGGCTTCGTTTGAACAACTGAGTCTGAACGGTTATAATGAGAACAGACTCGGTCCATTCTTGCAGGAGCACTGGCGTTGTTTGTCAGACGGTATCAGCGCTCCTGCGCTTCGGGTTTCTCAAAGCACTTGCGGTTGCCGCCGTGAGTGCCTTTCTGCTTAGATTATCTCTTATCGCTCACTACAAAGGAATGACGTTTCCTTGATCTTCTCTTGATTTTTTTGTTTGATGCCTCCTTTCTTTCAGAGGCTCTCGTGTCGTATGCCTCCATTGCTGTTTACCGTTTAAGCGCTAAACATATAATATTCTCTGCGCTTATGATTTGTCAAGGGCTATCGGGGAAATGAAAGAACATGTTATAATGAGGTCAAATAATCTGTTCAGCTCCTACGATTTTTGTGGGTAATTCAGGAAGTGTATGGAAGACAACGTTGTAGACGCGCGAAAAGAACTTACAACGCAAGAGGCGAGTCAACGATCGGGCTTGAGTCGAACGCATATTACGTATCTACTGAGGCAAGGGAAACTCGAAGGACGTAATTTTGGTCATCGGCTCTGGACCGTCTATGCAGATTCACTAGAGAACTATCTTGCATCCCCGCATAAATCAGGACCAAAGGGGCCGCATAAAAAGCACTCAGTTGGAACGACGGATACCACCCATAGCGCAACTGATGGTGGACTGAATGGGCAGCAACAAAAATAAGAGTTCAGAGCCAAACGAAAAGTTGAAGTACTATCGAGAATTGCGCGGATGGTCTCAACCAAAGCTTGCTGAAGCATTGGGAACGAATTTCGAGACCATCAGTCGATGGGAGAATGGAACGAGCAGACCAAACCATACCTACCGAGAGAAACTGTGCCGCCTGTTCGATAAGGACGCAGTAGAGCTCGGCCTCATCGAACCATTAGAGCCACCAGAACTTTCTCACACGCTTCCTTCCTTCCCTCCTGCTCAGATGCCTCTTCCAGATGCTTCTATCACGAGGAAGAGTGCTCTCGACCATATAAATGGAGAATCCCTTGCAGAGATTGACGAGCAGAGAGATGGTAGCGCATATTCTTCTTATGCTTCAGTGCCACAAAAGCATTTGATCACACCAGCAGTGGGCATGTTCAGCATCGGTATCGCTGCCCTCCTGATGGCGCAGGATCAGTACCAGTGGACCCTCGATGAACTTCTATACAATACGGAGCGAGAGATGAAGAGACTTGATGATGTGGCTCAACAGCAGGGACGGAAAGCCTTTTCGAGAAGAGAGGCACTCATTTTTCTGGCAGGGCTCCCTGTCGCCCTCCTCGGCCTCAGACAGCCAGAAGATACTTCATCTCTTCCTTTCGCCGCTGAAGAACTATTGCCACTCTATATCACGAGCATCCCAGCATGTTGGCGACTCTATTATGCAGGTCCTCAAGAATGGTTAGAAGTGGAAACGGTTCTGCCAACATACATCTCGCATCTTACGCAGCTTGCGCAGCAATCTTCAAAGCATCAGAAGATTGCAGCTTCGCTTTTATCGCAAGCGCATCAGTTGGGAGCGGAAATTACGCTTACGAGAGAGGATTTCAATACCTCATTACGACACTGCAAACAAGCGGCACTCTATGCACACGTCGCCAGCGACCCCAATCTTGAGGTCGCCTCTCTCATCAGAGAAGCAAACACCCTATTTTATCGGAAGCGTCCCACCATACAGCTCAACCGACAAGCACTGCAATACGTCAAAGAGGTCTCCCCTTTGATGAAGGGCCGTATTTTTTCGGAGTTAGCAACCTCATGTGCAGAATTGGGCCAAGAGCAAGACGCATTGCGTTACATCGGTCTCGCAATGGATGTATCACCCAACAATGCAGAGGATGATCCGAGCTATTCCTATACCCACTCAAACCGCTACATCCTGCACTTTAATGAGATGTACGTACGATTGGAATTGAACCAGCCAGAAGAGGCATGGAAAGCCGTTGCGGAGGCGAGTAAATTTGTCCCTGATACTATAACGCCCCGGCGCATGGAACTCTTGAGATATTTTGTCATTGTCTCCATGGCAAGAGGTGACTTAGAACTGAGTAAGAGCAGGTTCGAGGTATTGGCCGCAGCTGCTTCTGCCTTTGGCTCAGACCTGCATGCGAGCGAACTATTCAACATTCACCAGCAGATGCTAGCGAGATGGCCCCATGAGCGAAAAGTCAAGGAGCTCGCTGATTTGTTTCTGGTGTGAAATACATACCGCGAGAAGAAGTTCACTGCTTCATCCCTCGCCGTTGCTTTGCAGTGCATGGTCAATCACAGTCAGCGCCTGTGCCACTGTTTCCTGATCGGTGAGATCAAGCGCCGACCAGAGGAGCTGAGCCGTTTCTTGATACAGACGAAGAGCGGTGATACCTTTGGCCTGCGTGGAGACCTCTGTATTAATCCCGGCAATACGTCGATGGTGGTATGACCAAGGCGATTCCTGTCCGACGGTTTCTTGCAGTTGCCGGAAGTAAGTATTTCCACTTGCGACCAGCATTCCCCTGTGTACTGCGATGGCATCCGTAAGCGCGGAGAAAAGTCCCAACGTCATCTCAGAAAGCGCGAAGATATCTTGGTGAAGGAAGGCTCTCAGGGTTTTATGGACATACTCGATGTACGTGATGAGGATGCCAGCGGCATAGTTATTGGCCGCTTCCTGTAAGGGTTCCCAGGTCCAGGCTTCGGCTTCCTGCTGCAACGTGCGGAAGACTCTGTCTTTATCCAGGAGGATGCGAGCCTCTCTGAGGTTTGGTATCACAAAAATCGCCTCTTGTGGGACGGTGAATTGCTCCCGATAATGAGAGATGGTTCGTGTGTTAATACTGATGAGGCGACCTTCACGGTAGGTGTATGGCTTGTATGCTGTGTATTCGGAGCCTTCCTGTACAAATCTTGTGAGATCTACATCGCTATAGGGTGTAGCTTCACCGCGAGCGACGCTGCCGGTCAAGATAATAGCGGTAACAGCATCCTCATCAAGTTCAGTAACTAATCTGGACAGAAACTCATGCGAAACAGCGGCAACCGAGCGGGGCTTGTTTACTCGTGTAGGCCATATATGCTCGCTATCTGGTAGTGAATTGGCCATAGTTTTGCTGTCCATTTCTTTCATTAGATTTAAGCGTCTCCTACACATATTCTAGCAGAGGAAAGAGTAAAGCGTGATAAAAGCGAATTACGTATGAATGCAGGAGTAAACTTTGCTTCTATCTTCCGTACAAAGCATTGTCCAAGCAATATGTTGCCTTGCATCTGCCAGTATAAACGAATGCATAGGGATTCAGGCCTTAATACTGTAGGCCAGGCAACTTTCGTCAGCTACATCTCCTCGAAATCGACATCCTTCTCAAACTTCAGCGTGGCACAGTTCTCTTTGATAATCCGCTGAAGATCCTCGGGGAAACCGATGGAATATTCGGCGTGGATCTCCAGCGTGACCTCGACCTTGCAATCCAGGAGGCTGGTCAGATGCTGCAAGACCTCGGCACCGATGTTCTGCATAGGCTTGCCCGGCTGTCGTGGATCGAGTTTGATCGTCGCATGGAAGCGTGTTTTCGGTTTCTCCACCTCGATTGGCGAGGGGAATGGTGGTGCCGGAAAAAGCGGAGTCGATACCGGTTGTTCCTGGATGAGAGAATCCCCTCGTTCCGCTACTGCCGAGGAGGCCGTAGACTGCTCAGCGTAGGCAGCAGCGGCGGCGCGCGCGCGGGCTTTCGCTTGCTCGGCGATTTCAGCGTCGGCGGCTATCTGAGCCATGGCAATGTCAGGCTTGACGAGGACGCCAGGCCCATCAGCAGTGACCTGGATTGGCTGGCCTGCGCGCAGGTTGAGGTAGTGTTTGCGCTCGTCGTCGTAGCCGTCTGCGTAGGCAAAGGTGAACATGTTCCAGGAGGGATTGTTCAGTCCCTCCTCAATGGCCTTGAGCAGAACTTCTGTGTTTTTGAGCCGCTTGAGATAGGGATAGGTGGCGAAGAAATCGGCTAATTCTTTGATCGTGACATGCTCGCCCCGCCAGAGCGGGATAGTATCCATGTCTCGGCGCAAAAGTGTTCCGGCATACTGGATGGTGAGCACATCCTCGTTGCGCAGCTTACGACTGGCATTGAGCGCGAGCGAACCCTGGGGCTGGAGCCTCGTCTCGGTCAACTGGGTGGATTGCGTGGGCTGCCGCGCATCGGTCTGTTCTGGCACGAGCAGCCAGATGTAGGTTTCGGGGATGCGTGCCTTGATGGTCTCTTCGGCAGAGTCACGCTGCGTCTGGGCCTGCTTGTTCTGGAATGGATCGAGGTTGAGTGCGACGCTATCGGTGCAGATCGATTCCCAGGCCAGGTACTGGCGCATGCCCTGTTTGAGTTCCTCTACGCGATTGCGGTCAGCCGCGAGAAATACCAGGGTGTTGCGATAGCCGCGTCGGCTGTTGCCGCGATGATCCAACATATCCCGCGCGGCGCGGATCGCCTGGCTCTTCTGATCTTTGAGGCCGTGCGTACACTCCGGTTTGAGCATGACCAGCCGCACCGACCGATCGTCATCCGGCACATGGCCCGTCGTCGGTGGACAAGGGTAGATGCGCGCGAAGTCGCCACGAGTGTTCGCGTTGGCCTCGTGTTTTTTCAGCCACTCCTCGATCTTCAAGAGCACATCCTCTTCCGCATATTGCGAGGCGCGATCGTTAGCCAGTCGCGTCGCCGTGGGTTGCGTCGAGTACCAGTAGCGTTGCCCATCCAGGTTGAGGTGGTGCGCCTGTTCAGAAAGTCTGCGCAGGGCATCGCCAAAGGTGGCGACATTGTCGCCGGGCAGGACACAGCCCAGTTTAATCTGCTGCTCGGTCAGACCTCGGTGGAGGGATTTCGCCAGGGGTGCTGAGCCCAAATAGATGGTGCGTGCGACCCGTCTGCACGCGAAGTGGCGTCCTATCGTCGCGGCGTTGGTGCTATCGATGCGCTGCGGCAGCGAATTGGCGCCATCGACATCTTTCTCAATGATTGGCACCCAATTGTCTTCCAGGTAGTGTGTCAGCTCAAACTGCACCGCTCGCTCGTTGATGGGCACCATGGCCGGTAAGATCAGCGCACTAGTGTCGTTCTGCTGCCACAGCGCGTGTACCACGGCGGCCATCAGGCGCAGAACGCCGCGTGTGCGCTGGAATTTCTCCAGACTCGACCAGTCGCTATAGAGGCGATCAAAGAGTTCGGGATGAATGGGGTAAGAGTCTTTGATGCGCTTCTCGTAGGCCGATTCGCGGCAGCCTTCGGGAAACTCCTGTGGCTGACTCTGATAGAGGTTGGCAAAAGTCTTAGCGACGGCATCGCGCGCGACAAATAGCGCGGGATCGGTAATCGGCTGGAAAATCCGCCGCCGCACGATCTCAAACCCCTCTTCTGCGTCGGCTGGCCGCCAGGGAGACTCGACACGCCCAAAGATATTTTTCAGCCTGGTCGCGGCCTCACGTCCTCCCTCGCCTCCGGTCTCTGAATCTGAGGCGGGAATGGTCGCGACGACCAGCGTGCGCGGCGAGGCTTTGGCCGCCTCGGTCAGCGCCTGGGCAAAACTGAGGTTGGCATCAAACGAGCCGGCGGGCAGGCCGGAGACACCATACAACTGGCGGGCGAAGACCACCCATTCGTCGATCAGGATCAGGCAGGGCGCGGCCCTCTGAAACAATTCCACGAGGATATCAGAACCCGGGCTGACCCCCTGCCGATCGGCCTCGGCGACCAGTGCGAAGCCCTCGCGCCCCAAGAGTTGCCAGGCCAGCTCGCCCCACAAGGTATGCACCAGGCAACCATCTGGCTTAGGCCGCGCTTGCCCCGGCGAAAGTTCATACCCCACCAGCACGGCTCTCCTGGCTGTGGGCGGTAGAGCAATACCACTTTCTTGCAGCACTGGTTCGATCCCGATCAGGTCCGCGACGGGCGTGCCAGAGAAAAGATGGTAGAGCGCTAATAGTGAGTGGGTTTTACCACCGCCAAAGTTGGTCTGCAAATCGACGATGGGATCACCGCCCTTGCCACTCAGCCGCAGGAGCGCATTGCCCAGCAACCCGCGCAGGCCATACGTCAAAAAGGTGCGCTGAAAAAAATCCCGTGGCTTGCGATACTCGTCTGATCCCTCGCCCTTGTGAACACGCCCCAGGTCCGCTGCGAATTCTGCGATCTGGTAACTCCCCGAGGCGACATCGGGCTGGGGCGTCACGACCTCGCGCCAGGGCCGCAACCCGCTGCCGTTGCTTCCAATCACCACAGCGCTACTGGCTTTTAATGGACCGCTGAGCTTCCGTGTCTCCTGCCGTGCCTGTTCCTCAAAGCGCTGACGCAAAATTTCTCGTTTCTGCTTCTCCACCTCGTCAGCCTCTGCTGCCGCAGAAATTGCGCTGAGCAAGCGCTGCACGCTATCCAGCGCCCGGTACGTGTCATCCAGGCTCAACGGACTCTGGTGTGCCCAACTATTGCGCACCTCGCGCAGCTCGCTCACCAGGGTGCGCTCGGCCTGGCCCAGCACATTTCTGAAGACATTGTGCCACTGGTCCCACAAAATGAGCAGCAGTCCCTGCGTATCCAGGTGCAGATCATTACCATCCTTTGAGATATGTTGGTCACGCAGCGAATTCAGTGCCTCGTAGCGCCAGCGCGTTCCATATTTCGCCTGCATCTCGCGTTCAACAAAAGGCTGCAAGCCTGTATTCAAAATATCTAACGCCTTGCCGACGCGCTCGCGATTGCTCTGTGACATGCCTGATTCTCTCCCCCTGATATATTATTATAAAATGAGCATATTCCCTGAGACGGGCGCATGGGCCAACTCTCCATTCAGGAATGCGCCTCCGTCTCTGAGTAGGACGAGGCCACGCCATTTTCTCAGTGATGCGCCTTCATCTCATAGCGAAAAATACCGTCTACCCGTGCCTTATCCGCTAATGTGCCCCTAAAGCAGTGTTGCCTGTTGCATCGCCGTTGGCCTGCGATGGGCGAGGTCCGTAATCCGCGTCCATGAAGTCACCAGGCCATTATAGGCCAGCGCCTCCTGTGTCCACCCCTTGCGATCACATACCGTATACAGTCGGTACAGCAGGTCGCGCACGCTCTCGCTCAGTGACAAAGCCTGCCGCAGGATATTGGCCGTACCGATCTCGCCTCCCATCTCTCCCTTGCCCTCTAACAGCGCGTAGATCATGCGCTGCGCGACTTCCCAGACTGTGCTGTTGGGTGCTGTCCACTCCCTGGGTAACTCTTCGCGTCTCTTCAGCCTGACTTTCCCCGCCTTTGACACGACTAGGCCGGTATGCTCCAGGCGGGCCACACTCATATTCTTCGCTTTGGAGAGCGTCTCGGCCACGCCATACTCACCTTCCTGCATACCATACTGCTCAAACCAGGCAATGGCCCAGCGCGTCTCTCTATCGTACTCACCCTCCTGCTCGGCCAACGCTGCGTCCAACTCCTGGTTGATCATCTGTAGCGCTGTGCGTACCCGCAGTGGCGTTCCATCCGACTCCACCACCTGACTATTGCGCGAATAAATGCTCATTCCTGGCCCGATGCTTGCTTGCGCCAGATCCACTGGTGCTATGCTCCCATGTTGCAACTTGCGCAGCGCCTCGGGCAGTTCTTTGCGCAACGCACGCAGGAACTCACCGCGCGTTGCTATGGGAGCTTCGATTGGACGAGGACGGCAAACAAGCACGATGGAGGATGCAAGAGCATTGGCACCATTCCCAATACTTCGACCCTCTCGCTCTGTACGCATTGGCCATGTACCAGTAATAGAAAAGCCTGAATTGATGAGTCCCTCCAACATCGTCTCCCAACCAGTTGAGGCTGTCATCTTACTATTGCTATTTTTCTTTATCTTATCTTCAACGTCCTCTTCGACTTCAGACTCTGATTGCTTGAAGGCATAGTAGACGGTAAGAGGATAATCTTGGTGTTGTATCGTGCGCATGTGTTCAAATGCTTTGCCCAGTCCTGTCTCGAAAAACTCCTGTGCATGTCTCTTATTGCCCCCAGACCGGTAGGGTGCCGCTATCAGTTCCTGAGCTTTAGGCACCAGCATAGTGCCAAATAATTCAGGATAGATGCCACTTAATGAGCGACGTAGCCATACATAGAAAAAATCAGAGAGATCTGCATACCCGATATTATCATAGTAAGGTGGGTCAGTAGAAACAACTACTGGATTCATTAGATCTACAGTAGCAGTGGCAGCATCTCTTTGAGAGACGAATCCAGAGGTACGCTTTGAAACAGATAGAACAGATAAAACAGAATCAGCAACAATAGCAATTGACTGTACAATTGATCCCCCAATTTCTGTAAAAGGATTTACTTCGACAAAATCCCAAACCATTGGGATAGCCTGATTCGCAAAAAGCATCTTAGGTCGATCTTCCTTAGGATACCAAGGAGCTAAAGCGCATCCATACACAGCATATTTATCGCAGGCAAAAGCTAAGTACGTCGCTACAGCATCCGCGTACGCCAGTGCCCCACAACCGCCAGCATGGAGTGGTTGAGCATCATTGGGCAAGTTAGCTGTGCTGGCATCGGCAAGTACACGCTGGTGAACTTCCTGGATGAGATCGCTGAATGTAGTGAGTGCGACAAGTTGGCGAGAGGTGAAAAGATCACCAAAAGTTGTCATTCCATAATTTGGTGTTTTAAAGTCTCTAGGATTATGAGGTAAGGCTACCTCTGGGCTCCAGGAGGGTACAACTTGTTCAGCAACAGCTACATGTTCTTGAGTTGGAGCAAGATAGACACGTCCATTTGAACCCTTAGCAACGATAGCCAACAACTGTGTTCCCATACGCCCGGCTTGTCCCTCGCTACGGATATGATCAAAAGGCACGCTAGCTCCACAAACAATACATTTAGCCCCCCGACGATTAACAGTACCATCTTGAAGTTTATCAGAGTCTGTTCTGATAACAAAGCTAATTGTGGGCAGCGTTGTAGTGTGATTTACAATAGGCTCGGCCCATGCTTCTCTATCTTTCTTTTTAGACAGCTGGAAAGATCGTACGAGTGGCATTTGAGTACCACAAGCAGGATTAGGGCATTTTACAGTTCTGGCCCAGAGCCAGGCAATCGTCATGGCATCACCACCATGTTCTTTAGGCAAAGTCACTTTTGGATAGAGGTGGCCAATACGCTTCTCTGCTTCATCGCGCATCCATTTGCCATAGTAGAGAATATCATTGACCAACCCATGCGCGCCCTTCCAATCATTGTTTTGATTTTCGAACAATTGATGCCTGCCGGGATGAACCGGGGGGCGATTGATGAACTTTGGCGGAATCTCTATCAAAGCTTTATTAATTAGTACTGCCACTGGATTAAGGTCGCTGGCATGCGCTTCTAAGTCAAGCCGCTGCGCCTCTAATGGAATAGAGCCACCACCAGCAAAGGGATCGAAAATTGGTGGGGGATTTCCATTGGTAGATTTCAGAATTTCTGAGTGAACCTTCGCCAGTACCTCTTCATTATTGGAGTTTTCCCATATAACCAGCTCCTCTATTAGATTGAAAAGTCGCTTACGCTCTT
>DAOTTD010000343.1:0-3940 GCA_034438015.1 Ktedonobacteraceae bacterium
CAGAGTTCATGTAATGCGATAGGGCAAGCGAGAGAGCAAGCAATGAATGAACAGGGCGATGATTTGCGAGCGAAAATTCACGCCGTGTCACAGAGGGCTATTCAGGCATATGCGCAGGAGCTACTTACCCTGGAGGCGCTGGCCGAGCAGGTTCTCACAGAATGGCAGGAGATACGCAAGGGTGACGAGCAGCCCTCGCGCGAATTATTATGGCGTATAGCACAGCGTATCTGTAGTCGAGCACTCTACAGTGCATGGCGTTCGTCCGATGTCGCAAAACGCAATCAAGCTTTTTACAATCTCAGACGGTACCTGGAACAACTGTTGAGAAATTCGCGTTCCTTCTCGGAGCCAGGGGCGCACGCGGTCGATGACATCATCCACCAGGCGCTGGAGATACTCCTGCAGGAGAAAAATCCCGGCCCCAACGATCCGGCAGCCTTTTTAAAATGGACGCAGACCATCCTCATCCGCCAGGTGCATGTGTATCAACAAAAGTATCAATCTGACTCCTGCGTTTCGCTGGATGCTCAGATAGAACTTTTTCAAGCGCAATTCGTAACCAATAGTAGTAGTAGCGATATTCGTGATCCGCTGGATCAGGTAGTGTTACACGAGTTGCAGCAGGCGTTGGGGCGAGCAATTCTATCGATGCGCAATCCGCGTTATCAACAGGTACTGATCTATACCTATCTTGTAGGCGTAGATGAGGATGAGATGGCCCGTCGTCTCAATGTGCCAGTGCAGGATATCTACCTGTGGCGGCATCGCGCGCTGAAGGCGTTGCGTCATGATCCAGAAATCATGAACATATTGCGTTCTATGCTTGATTAGTGTAATGTGTTACTTAGATAGAGGCGTTAGCTGTTGGTTACGAAAAGTGTTGGCAATGGGCTGTGACAGGATCGCACAATTATTGAATATCGATTGGCAGACGGAAGAAGTAGATATGACAACCTATAGGGATGTAGTCGCCCATATCCGCTCCTGCCCCTTGTGTCGTCATGGCCTGATCTTTCTCTCCCGCGCGCTTTTGAGCGAGGATACGCTTTCCTGCGATCAGTGTCGCGCGCGTTTCCCCGATTACTACGAAGCCACGCGCCCCACCTACCCTCTTGTCGATATGCCAGAGCAGCAGATTGCCGAGGTTGCGCGGCATCTTGGTGGCTGCCCCTCCTGCCACAGAGAGTATGAAGATCTTGTGCTGCTCTCCGAGCTGGAGGAGCGCGGAGAGCTGATTTAGGCATATTTTGTATGAAGGACCAGGTTTTGAGATTGCCAGAAGCTGTGCAGCGATATCTGAACTATGCTCAGGTGGTGGGCAAAGAGCCTATCCGCTCGGTGCGCCTCAAACAGCGAGGCGAATATAGAATGAAGCCTGGTCAAAAGTGGCTCCCCTTTGTTGCAGAACAGCGCTTCACGACGAATCCGCCGGCGTTCCTCTGGCATATGACGAGCCGACCATTTCCACTCGTTTCAATCTCGGTCAAGGATCGGTTCTCCAGTGACCATGGCGATTTGCTCGTACAACTCTGGTCTCTCGTCCCCCTATCGCACGCGCGGGGTCCCGAGATCGACCAGGGCGAGTTGCAGCGCTATCTGCTCGAATCGGCCTGGTTCCCGACCGCCTGGCTGTCCGATGCCATCACGTGGCAGGCGGTCGACGATCACACGGCGAAGGCCACCATCCACCTGCAAGGATTGACGGCTGAGGGGGAATTTCATGTGGATGAGCAGGGTCAGGTGGCTCACGTGACGGCGCAACGCTACATAAAAGAGCATGGGCGCTATCAGCTTGAACCCTGGTCGGGTCGGTTCAGCGAGTATCGCGAGGCCGATGGTATGAGGATTCCGACCAGTTTTGAAGTCGCATGGCATCTCGCCGCTGGAGATTTTAGCTGGCTGCGAGCCTCTGTCACCGAGATCGAATACAACCAGTCGGGAAAGGTGACGGCGTTTTGAAGGCGGCCAGACGCTCATCACACTCCACTAAAAAAGCCGGCCCTATGGTTTTTCATAGGATCGGCTTTTCTCTTCCTCATTATTCCTGCGGGCGGTTGCGAGCGCGCTCGTGCTGTGTCAGGTAGCGTTTGCGCAGACGGATATTCAGTGGCGTCACCTCGACCAGCTCATCGTTATTGATGAAGTCGAGCGACTGCTCCAGGCTCATCAGAATCGGCGGCGTCAGGCGTACGGCGATGTCCGAAGTGGAGGAGCGGATGTTGGTTTTCTGCTTCTCTTTACAGATGTTGACGACCATATCCATCGGGCGGCTGTTGAGGCCAACGATCATGCCCTCATAGACCGGCGTGCCGGGTTCGATGAAGGTATCGCCACGCTGCTGGGCATTGCTCAGACCATACATCACGGCGACGCCCTGTTCGGAGGCGATCAGCGCGCCCATGCGCGTCGTGCCGATCTTGCCCATCCAGGGTTCGAAGCCTTCGAGCAGGCTGCTCATAGCACCGTTGCCCTTGGTTAAAGTCAAGAAGGCGTTGCGGAAACCGATCAGGCCGCGCGTGGGGATATTGTACTCCAGGCGTACCATGCCGGCTCCGTCATTCGTCATGTTAGTAAGCTGCGCTTTACGTGAGGCCAGCGTCTCCGTCAGGACACCGATAAACGTATCGCGCGTGTCGATTACCAGGTGCTCGATGGGTTCCAGGACGTGTCCATCTTCATCCATGCGCGTAATGACCTCTGGTCGTGAGACCTGGAACTCGTAGCCTTCACGCCGCATCGTCTCGATCAGGACCGAGAGGTGCAGCTCTCCACGTCCCGACACCACAAACTCGTCGGGCGAGTTGCCATCCTCGACGCGCAGGCTCACATTGGTCTCCAGCTCGCGGTAGAGGCGTGCACGCAGTTGGCGCGAGGTCGGGAACTTGCTTTCTCGACCGGCGAAGGGGCTGCTGTTGACGCCGAAGGTCATCTTCAACGTCGGTTCGCTGATCGCTATCGTCGGCAGTGCCTCGGGCGTATCTACGTCGGCGATCGTCTCACCGATGTTTGCGTCGGCAATGCCGGTCAGCGCTACGATGTCTCCGGCGAACGCTTCAGGTACCTCGACCCGCTGCAGACCTTTGTAGGTCAGGACGAGGTTGATCTTCTGCCGCGAGACGACGCCGTCGCGATTGATGCGCGCGACGAACGTATTGGGCGTGACGCGACCACGTGTGATGCGACCGATGACGTATTTGCCCTTGTAGTCGTCGTAGTCCAGCGCAGCCACCAGCATCTGCAGGGGCGCATCGATCTCGATCTGGGGCGCGGGCACGGTATTGATGATCGTCTCGAAGAGCGGCCCCAGATCTTTGCGCTCGTCATCGGGATGATACATCGCGACGCCATCGCGCCCGACGGCATACAGCGTCGGGAAGTTGAGATGGGCCTCGGTCGTTGCCAGTTCCAGGAATAGATCCTGCGTCCACTCAAGCACCTGGTCGATGCGCGCATCGCGGCGATCGATCTTGTTGATAACGACGATCGGCTGCAGGTTCAGCTCCAGCGCTTTTTGTAACACGAAGCGCGTCTGCGGCATCGGTCCCTCGACGGCATCGATCAGCAGGATGCAGCCATCGGCCATGTTGAGGACGCGCTCAACCTCGCCCCCGAAATCGGCGTGGCCCGGCGTGTCGATGATATTGATTTTGACGTCGCGATAGATGATCGCCGTATTCTTCGCCAGAATCGTGATGCCACGCTCGCGCTCCTGGTCGTTCGAGTCCATAATCAGCTCGCCCATGTCTTGATTGGCGCGGAAGATGTGGCTCTGTTTGAGTAGACCATCAACCAGCGTTGTCTTCCCATGATCGACATGGGCGATAATGGCCACATTGCGAATATCTTCTCTCGTAGTCAGTTTTGAATCCTTTTCTAAAGCCGTTTTAACTTGCATTGCCGTGATGTCTGTCCTCCATATGACGGCAAACTTGCCAGC
>DAOTTD010000344.1:0-8201 GCA_034438015.1 Ktedonobacteraceae bacterium
CCTCAATCAGTCTTGGAACTGGCTCGTGGCCCTAAAGCTGTTACGATCTTGCTGCTGGTATCTCCTCTCAGTCTTCTACTCTTTTTCATCCTGGGTGGTGTAGCCCCTACATGAGTGTCTTGGATGATGTGGCTCGTTACAGTGCCTCAACGATCGCTGGCATGTTGATGCTGCTCTCCTCGCTCCGCTATCCCAGAAGTGGAGAGAGTTCGCACCATGAGTCGTTGCTGCTCTGGAGGGTGCTCCGTGCCGTGCTGCAAACAACCGTTTCGGACGCAAGAGACATCAACGCGACGGAACCAAGAACAGTCGTTGCTTCATCTTTTCCTGATGAAGTGTTTCCAGAAGGAGAACATCTCGATGATTCAAGCACCGATCACCATCTATGATCTCTCGTTGAACGTGCGTGTCAGTTGGCAGGCACACAGTCTCAGTAATGCAGGAACGAACGGATCCAATAAGCTCATGCCACGCCGCCAACTCCTGGCCAATCGCACGGAAACGGATGCGTGCAGTGGGAATATCGCCAAGCATCATCACGCGATCCTGCTGGCAGAATATCTTGAAGCTGCTCATATCCCACTCTGCCCAGCGTGCTCACAGCGTGATGCACGTCGGGCTGCCGCATTAACGGAACGCCCTGAATACAAGGATCTGACGATGGAAGAGATTCTGACCATGTGTGGACTATGCGATGCCCATGGATTTTTAGTCACCGCGAAGCGAGCCAAATCTAAAGAGAACAAAGAGACGGGGGATGAACAAGAAAACGAAGAAAGTGACCGTCTCCGCCGAAGTAAACACACATTGGTCGATTTCTCGTTTGCGCTGGCATTGCCTGATCGTCATGCTGAAACCTCGCAATTGTATACTCGTGTGGGAGACACAAAAGAGGAGGGGCAAATGTTGATGAAGATGCCTTCTCGTTCGGGTGACTATGCTCTCAATATTCGCTACTCGAGTGTCGGGATTGGTGTCGATACCGACAAGTGGCAGGTGATCGTACACGATCCAGAGAAGCGCCGTTCGCGTCACACAGCGATTCTTTCCGCATTACGCGATTCTTTGCTCAGCCCTGATGGTGCAATGACAGCAACCATGCTGCCACATTTGACGGGATTACAAGGGGCCGTGGTGGTGTGTACGAGTGCGGGGAGAGCTCCCGTAGTTTCAGCGCTCTGTGATGACTTCGTCACGCAACTCCAGACGCTGGCCAGCCCAACGTGCCGGGTCTATCCATTTGAAAGTATCGCTTCATTCAATGTGCTGATGAATGACCTGATTACGCACTCCTCTCCGTGTTTTCCAGCATCCTACCAGAAGGATCATCAAGGCAACACTGGGTCGAGAGTGAATGATGAGCCCTCCGTCAAGTGACATGTGATGGGTTGAAAGAGCGAGACCGCCGCTCCATATGACGCGTGTGGCCCGTCAATTGAACTGTGACAGAGGAATGAGGAGGTACCAACGATGACAAACACCACGAGACGACTCTGGCTGGCCGCAGATTACCACCTGCCAGCAACCTACTCCTGTCGGCTCCCTTTTAGTAGTGCGACCAGTGCGCAGGTCTCCCCAGGTCCAGGGCCTGCGAGTGTTCGGCTCGCTCTCATTCGAACGGGAGTCGAACTCTTCGGACGGGAGCATGTTCGCGACACGTTTTTTCCTCTGGTGCGGACGGTCCCAGTATTCATCCGACCGCCAGCATCGGTTGCCCTCTCGTCTCATTTCCTCCATGGCTATAAAGTGGATACGCAACAGCAGGGCCACCCATTGAGGGAATCTCTGCTCTCACGCGAGATGGCACATGCACAGGGAGAACTCACGATCTATCTGGAAATCGCTTTATCGGAGGAAGGAATGTGGACTCAGGTCCTCATGACCATTGGCTACTGGGGGCAGACCAACTCCTTTGCGACCTGTTTACGCGTTCGTCAAGAAGCACCTCAACCACAGGAGTGTGTGATGCCCTTGCGAACGGTGTCATCCATTCCGCTCCATTCGTTCTTTTCCTGCATCCTGTCGGAGTTCCGAGATTCCTTGGTTGCCTGGGAGGAGATTGACCCTTTTGCCCCGCTCGAAAAGACAAACCCTTTCAAACTCGACATTTATGTGTGGCCGTTACGCATCGTGACGCTGCATGGAGGGGGGGAAAGTACTGGTGCGTACGCCATTGCAAGTGGAAGATCTGGGAGCCATAAGGAGAGAGAAAGACTCATCGCGATGGAGCGTTTGATGCAGGGCCGCTGGGAGCTTGTCGTTGAGGAATCGACGGAGACAAAGGGAATATCGAACATCGCGAGTAAGCGTTTGACGCACCCGATTCTTCAAACTTGAACTGGAGACCCAGGGCGTCTCAAAAGAGAGTATCGCGGCAAGGCGATGAGAAGGACGGTTTTCTGTGCTTTCCCTCCTCATGAAATCCATCTGTTCATGCTCTCTTCCTCCCTTTGACTTTTCCTGGTTGATTGGTTGTACCTTCTTTCAGAAGAGTCTGTGGTGGTATTTTGCAGCAGCCTTCACTCAGCCCGCTTGCTCCTCATTTTTATCGCTGCTGCAGTGCAAAGCCAGATGCTGCACTGCAAACACTACACTGCTGTAGTGCAAACACCACATTGCTGCAATGCAAAGTCAGCACTGCTGCAGTGCAAAGTCAACAGTCACAACAGTTACAGTTACAATAGGGGGGGCTATCCTGGCCGGAAAGTCCCCTGTACGTTATGGAACACGATCTGCGTGGTGCGAAACTGCACGATCATATCCGGCTGATGGTTGTGATGCGTATCGACAAACTGGAGTGTCACTGGAATGAGGTCGGCACCGGCGTCGTAGAGCTGTGGCCCCATGTAGATCTTCGCGTGGCTGGCATCCCCACCTGGAAACTCGATGACTTCGATGCGTCCATGGAGATTGAGGGCGATAAAGTGGCTGGGCGTTTTGCCGGACTCGTGTCCCACGAAAGCATCAATCTGGTACGTCCGTGGATAGCCATAGTGAATGTTGTCCCAGGTGGCTGAGAACCAGTTCGCTGCGAGCTGACCGAGACAGACAACGACCAGGGTGACCAGCATACCCGTACCAAGGAAGACCAGCCAGTGTTTTTGCTGCCATGATCTGGACGATATCTGTTTTGTCGGAGCCGTCGGCATAATTCTGGTCGTTCTACCACGTGGCGCCGTCGTGTGCGTTTGCGATGGACGCGAGGCGCGGGGCACACGTGGCGGCTCTTCGGGGCCTGCCTCAGACTGAGAAGCGATAGGACGGTGACGGAGCGTGCTCCGTGGAATCATGCGGTCGTCGGTTGAAGCAAGGGTTGGCATAGAGAAGCTCCTCCTGTGCTTAGAAAAAAACACACGATACGATACATCATCTTGCAGAAATACCAACCACTGGTTGGACAGATCCCTGACCGGGAGGTGGAGAGATGCGCTGTGCTTCACTATGATATCGTAGATGTATCAGGAGCGTCCTTCGTTGGATGCCTTCACTTCTCCAAGTATACCTGATGGTCCTCACATTTGCCAGGGGAAAACGTGAAAATTTCCGCGCCTGCAGGAAGATAAGAAGAACATGCGTTCTTCCAGCAATATTTCTTATATTCATTATTCGCAAAAGCATACATCGCACCGAAAATCGTCGAGTGCATGTCTTTGGGCCCCAAGGAAAATGTTCGGGGGGTATAATGCATTCAGGAGAAATATAGAGGTCTGTTTGTTGCTGTAGCAGCGAAATGGAGAGCCGTTCCTGGATTGTGAGACCATTGCAATGCGTCGTGAGCGAATTGTGATATTCATACGCGATACTCAAAGTGTTCGCAATGAAGAGTGTTCGTCGGGCCTCAACATTATTTTACTGCGTTGGAGGTACTCATGCAGTCACCGAGTTATGTTACCAACACACATTTACTGAGCTGGATCGAAAAAATGGTTGCGCTGTGCGCACCCGATCAGGTTCACTGGTGCGATGGATCGCAGGAGGAGTACGATCTCCTCTGTGAACAGATGGTCGAGTCTGGCACTTTTATTCGTCTCAATCCCGAGAAGCGACCGAATAGTTTTCTGGCGCGCTCCGATCCGAGTGATGTTGCCCGTGTCGAAGACCGGACGTTCATCTGCTCGCTGAGCAAGGGTGATGCCGGACCCACCAACAACTGGGTAAATCCCAGGGAGATGAAGGAGACGCTCAACGGCCTGTTCAAAGGTTGCATGCGTGGACGAACCATGTATGTGATTCCGTTCAGTATGGGTCCGCTTGGTTCGCCGATCGCGCACATTGGCGTCCAGTTGACAGACTCGCCGTATGTTGCGGTAAGTATGCGTATTATGACGCGTATGGGACGTCCTGTTTATGATGTACTGGGTGCGGATGGTGTCTTCATTCCCTGCATGCACACGGTCGGCATGCCGCTTGAGCCTGGGCAGCGCGACATCCCGTGGCCCTGTAATAGAGACAACAAGTATATCGTGCATTTCCCCGAGGAGCGTTCGATCTGGTCATATGGCTCCGGCTACGGTGGCAATGCGCTGCTGGGTAAGAAGTGCTTTGCGCTGCGTATCGCCTCGGTTCTTGCACGTGATGAGGGCTGGCTGGCTGAACATATGCTCATTCTTGGCCTGGAGAACCCACAGGGTGAGAAGACGTACGTCGCCGCCGCGTTTCCGAGCGCCTGTGGCAAGACGAACTTCGCCATGCTTGTCCCGCCCTCCGTGTTCCAGGAAGAGGGCTGGAAGGTAACGACTGTCGGCGACGATATCGCCTGGATCAAGACGGGGCCGAATGGCGAACTGCGAGCGATCAATCCTGAGTCGGGCTTCTTCGGCGTCGCGCCTGGCACCAACATGCAGTCCAATCCGAATGCCATGGCCTCAATACGCGAGAACACCATCTTCACCAACGTCGCGTTAACTGACGATGGCGATGTATGGTGGGAGGGCATGACCAAAACGCCACCTGCGCATCTGATCGATTGGACCGGGCAGGACTGGACGCCTGATTGTGGGCGCAAGGCCGCGCACGCGAACTCGCGCTTCACCGCGCCAATCGCTCAGTGTCCGGTCATCGACTCCGCTGCCAACGATCCCAAGGGCGTTCCGATCTCGGCATTCATCTTTGGTGGACGTCGCTCGACCGGGGTTCCACTGGTCTACCAGGCGTTCAACTGGAACTATGGCGTGTATGCCGCTGCTACCATGGGCTCGGAGATGACCGCCGCTGCCGCTGGCAAGCTCGGCGAGGTGCGCCGCGACCCGTTCGCTATGCTCCCATTTGCGGGCTACCACATGGCCGATTACTTCAATCACTGGCTGAACTTCGGGCGCACCCTGCCGAATCCGCCGCGCATCTTCAACGTGAACTGGTTCCGGCGTGATGCGGAGGGCAATTTCCTGTGGCCGGGCTTCGGCGAGAATATGCGTATCCTGAAGTGGGTCGTCGAACGTGCGCATGGTCGTGCGGTCAGCATCGAGAGTCCGATCGGCTGGATGCCGCGCTACGAGGACCTGGACTGGCGCGGCCTGGGACGCTTCACACGCGAACAGTTCAACGAGCTGATGTCCGTCGATCGCGACGCGTGGATGCAAGAACTGCTCTCGCACGAAGCGCTGTTTATCAAGCTGTATGACCGGCTGCCGAAGGAACTGCTCTTCATTCGTGAGCTGATCCTTTCGAGCCTCTGGCGTTCACCGGAGCGCTGGAATCTTTAGGTTGGGATCGTGAGGATGTTGGAGCTTTGACTTGAGACGTAGAGGGGTTGTGAGTGAGCTCTAAAGCGCACAAAGCCGCGTAATGACGAATTCTGGCCCCGTCATTACGCGGCTTTGTGCGCTTTAAGCCCGCTGATTGACGCAAAGCCGTACAACCAGGAGCAGCTCCTGAGGGTGTGAACTCCTTGTGACGCATTCTAAAGTCACCGAGATACGGATGTGACAGGAGGAAGTCATACTTCAGAAAAGGAAAAATTCCCTCACATGAAGTGACCGCTTGTCGGTAAGGAAGGAACAAGAAATGACAACTGCTCAGGCAAAGCTGCAATCAAGTAGGATAGAATCGTTTTTCGTTGCGAAGCTCGTGGCAAAACCCACGGAAGAGCTTCGTCGTTTCATGACAGGCCCCTGGACTGCATCCATCCTCTCGTTCGATGCAATAGAGGAACTCTACCGGGAGCTCCAGCGGAGGGCCAACGAGACAGAAAAGGACTTCGTAGAGATGGGCCTGGACTGAAGTGAGTACACCAGGATGAATGGCTAAGCCAGGATTGCAGCGTAGAGGTGTGTATCTCGCTCTGTCGTCCTTCTTGCTGGGGTCTGGCTTAGCACAATGACCTCGGCGCCCACACCCTGGGCGCCGAGGTCATTGTTCGGCTCACGGTTCCCCCGCTGTCTTCTTACCGGGATCGGAGGAGAAAGGGGTATGGCCCGAGCGCGCTCCTTCTTCCTTCCAGGCGCTTTTCTCTACTCTTCGCCTGTCTGCCTTTTGTGTCGTTTGGGAGACCGGATCACAGCATTCTTACTCAGCTTCGCATACTGCAGTGGGATGTGTGCTGTCCGCCAGCCGCCGATGGCCTGTAACTCATTGAGAGGAGTTCCTTCGTTGAGCAGCGTGATAGCCCCGTGGTGTCGAAGATCGTGCGGTGACAGACGCTGTTTTAGCTTCCCTTTGTTCTTTTCTTTCTGCTCTGGCTCGGTGTTCCTTCCAAAGCCAAGTTGTTCACCCAGTTTGCCGACCCGCTTATTGATAGCACTGGTCGTCGTCGGTTTTCCCCCATAGCCGAGGAAGAGGGGACCACTCTCCCGTTCTAGCGCCTGGAGTTGCTTCAGGTACACACGCAAATTGGCTTCGGTCTGCGGTCCCATCTCGTAGACCCAGGTTTCATCGCCTTTCTCCCTGTAGACTGTGATCGTCTTCTCTTCCAGGTCAATATCTTCTATCGTTAATGTCACCAGTTCGCTGACGCGGAGCAGGTGCTCATCAAGCAGTGACCACATCACGGCATCGCGAGCTTGCAGCAGTTGGTCGCGTTCACGTGGGAAACGCTGGGGGGGAGATGGAGGAGTGGTGGTCCGTTGCAGTTGAACAACCTCCTGGGCAGAGAGCCTGGTAAAGTCGGCCTTCTTGCGCCCAAGGCGCGTGGGCGTTTTGTCACGCATGCGGTGCTGATCCACATTGCGCGCGATTTTCCCAGCATAGCCCGAGACGGTCAGGATGGCAGCAAGCTCCTGTTCTGAGATCACGCCGACGCCTTTGGGTGGAGGGCCAGCAAGCCGACAGTACTTATGCACGGTCGCAATGCGGTTATTTATCGTGCCGATAGAGAAGCCCTGTTGAAGCATCCACGCACGGAAATCAGCGAGCAGGCCATAGGTCATCCCACGCCATGCTTGTGGGGAGAGAGCCAGTTTCAGGGGAGTGAGCTGTACCTGTTTTTGTTCGAGGAGAAAGTCGCAGAGGCAGCGCAGGTCGTAAAATTGGCGTTTGAGCGTGTTTGGTGCGCACATCGCATGGTATTCGGCAAAGATATCACGCAGGCGGCCCTCGTTGGCTGCTCGTCCAGCCTGCATCAAGGCTGTTTCAAATGCGACGCGTTCAGTGTCATCATTCGCCGACTGCGCATCATCGGTACGATTTGGGACCAGGCCGCGCTGTTCGCTCTTGCTCTCAATGGGGATATCCATCAGTGTGGTTTCTCCTTGCTGCACTAGTTCCTCTGATTCCTGTAAACAGCATTTCACTCGTGTTCATTTTCATGCGAAAGTAGTGAACAATTCCTGATTTCTTTTACAAATCAGGAGTTAGATAGGAGAAGCATACCATGCCTTCGTAGGTGCTGTCAAGGAGGAGACCATTCATTTTTGGGTGCTGGTAAACCAGCTATCCCCTATTCAGAAGCCAATTACCCGTAGATTGCGATATAAGATATGTTGCATCTGGCTCATTGAAGTCCAGCGCCCAATCTTGAATGGCCTCACGACAAAGTCTAGCTTAGAAACCAGGAGTCCATACCTTTATATTAGTGTAATGTACCTGAGTCGAGTTGTCGTATGCCGCGGCAATAAGGCCAAATTCGCCGTGTGCATAAGTATGAATTGGATGTGCGACCCGTTCAGCTAAAACTCGCCAGAGAGGCGAGGGGAAAGCTGGCAAGGGAAAGAACCTTGATAACTGATAATCCGATGTGAGGCGCAATTCCTCACCCGCGAGGTGAA